>CALAGB010000554.1 GCA_937891245.1 uncultured Thermomicrobiales bacterium
CAGGATAAGGTTGGAGATTGGGCCGGCAGCAGCCGTGATACCGGCGCCGCGCTGGTGTCCCCGCAGGCGTGACGGACTGATCGGAACCGGCCGGCCCCAACCGATGCCAAAGCCCCCGATAACCAGGAAGAGGATTCCGATCGAGCCGATCGGATCGAGATGCGAGAGTGGGTTGAGCGTGACTCTGCCCTGACGTTCGGCGGTGTCATCGCCGAGCATCAGGGCAGACCATGCATGGCTGAATTCGTGGACCGTAATCCCGACAACGAAAGCAACCAGCGTCGCGATGATGTACTGCGGGGTCGTCGGGCTCAGCACGACGCTTGTTACTCGTCTCTCTTAGGCTCCGGAATTCGGATACAGGTGGCAGGCCACGAAGTGACCACCGCCCTGATCGACGAACTTCGGCTCGATCTTCTTACAGACTTCCATCGCATACGGGCAACGCGTGTGGAAGTGGCAGCCCGACGGCGGATTGATCGGACTCGGCACGTCGCCGGTCAGAATGATCCGCTCACGCTTCTTCTCGATAACCGGGTCCGGCACCGGCACAGCGGAGAGCAGCGCCTTCGTGTACGGGTGTAGCGGATCGTCGTAGATCGCATTGCGGTCCGCCAACTCTACCATCTTGCCCAGGTACATCACCGCCACGCGGTCGGAGATGTGACGCACGACCGAGAGGTCGTGGGCGATGAAGAGATAGGTCAGGCCGAACTGCTCCTGCAACTCTTCGAGCAGGTTGATGATCTGCGCCTGAATCGAAACGTCTAGCGCTGAGACCGGCTCGTCGGCGACGATAAACGCCGGACTCGCCGCCAGGGCGCGCGCGACACCGATACGCTGCCGCTGGCCGCCCGAGAATTCGTGCGGGTAGCGGTTGGCGAAATACGGATTGAGACCGACTGTCTGCAAGAGTTCTTGCACGCGCTCATTGCGCTGGCGCTTCGGCACGAGGTTGTGAATCTGCATCGGCTCGCTGATGATGCTGCCGACCGTCATACGCGGATTGAGCGAAGCGTATGGGTCCTGGAAGATCATCTGCAAGTGACGGCGCATCTTGCGCATCTCACCGCCATCGAGCTTCGTCAGATCCTTCCCCTGGAAGCTGACGGAGCCGCCGGTCGGCTTGTACAGCTGCAAGATCGCGCGTCCGGTGGTGCTCTTGCCGCAGCCGGACTCGCCCACGAGACCGAGCGTCTCGCCTTTGCGTACGTCGAACGTAAGGCCGTCGACCGCCTGCACCGCACCGACCTTGCGCTGGAACAAGATCCCCTGCGTCAGTGGGAAGTGCATATACAGGTCGTCGACATCGAGCAGAATCTCGTGACCGTTATTGCTTGTCTGGTTCTGTGAGGTCATTTCAGTCGCCATCGGCTACTCCAGCCTTCCCCTCTTTGGAGACTTCATCCCAGAACCAGCACGCCGAGCGATGCACGTCGTTGACTTCGAGAAGCGGCGGGTTTTGCTGCTCGCACTTCTCGCGTGCGTAGTCACAACGCGGCAGGAATGGGCACATATCCGGGAGATCGATCAAGTCCGGTGGAAGACCACGGATCGGTTCGAGCTTCGCCTTGGCGACGGCGTCAAGACGTGGGATCGAGTTCAACAAACCGACGGTGTAGGGGTGACGCGGGTTCGCGAACAACTCCTCCGTCGGTGCCGTCTCAACGACGTGACCCGCATACATGACCTGAATGCGGTCGGTCATGCCGGCCACGACGCCAAGGTCGTGAGTAATCATCATAAGTGCGGTATTGTGCTCTTGCTGCAGGTTCCGCATCAGGTCGAGGATCTGGGCCTGAATCGTCACGTCGAGCGCGGTCGTCGGCTCGTCGGCGATCAGTAGCGATGGATTACATGACAGCGCCATCGCGATCATCACACGCTGGCGCATACCGCCGGAGAACTGGTGCGGATACTGATCGACCCGCTCTTCGGCATTCGGGATGCCGACCATCTTGAGGAGTTCAATACTCCGGGCACGTGACTGGCTCTTGCTCATTCCCAGGTGGAGCTCAAGCGACTCACTGATCTGCCGGTTGATGGTCAACACCGGATTGAGCGAGGTCATCGGGTCCTGGAAGATCATGGCGATCTTGTTGCCACGAATCGACCGAACTTCCTCATCGCTCATCTTCATGACGTCTTCGCCATCGAACAGGATCTGCCCGCCGACGATCTTGCCGGGTGGGCTCGGGATCAAGCGCATGATCGACATCGCGGTAATGCTCTTACCGCAGCCCGACTCCCCCACGACACCGAGCGTTTCGCCAGGCATAATATGGAAGGAAACATCGTCGACCGCCTTGACCACACCGTCCTGCGTGAAGAACTGAGTCTTCAGATTCTTCACGTCAAGTAATGGTTCCATCGCCTCTCCTTCGCGTCCCTACCTAGCGCCTCGCCCTGTCTGGACGGCCGCAACAGAGAGTACCCTCGACTCCTACCTCAACCCACACAACACGCAGTACGCGACCACAACGTTATGCGGCAACTTGGGTGGAATACGCCTGTTTCGCGTTTGCCGCAGTGTACACGAACATTTATCCCCGGTCAAACACTCGTGCGGTCGTTTCTGGCCGCACCCGCCGACCTCGACCGTCGATTGTGGATGCCATTGCGCGATGTTTGCTCGATTGCGGCCAAGGATAGCGCCTACGCTTGCTTCGCGCAACCCATTCCGCGTACTTTGCGGTCCTCTCGTAGAGAGTAACATTATGTCATGCAATCGTACTGCGACTGTCAAGCCTGCGGCTAGCCGATCGCGATCGGCGTGATGTATTTCCGGTATTCCGATTCTTCACCGTGGACGAGCGAAAAGAACGTCTCCTGGAGCATCTGGGTGACCGGGCCGCGCTGGCCGTTGCCGATCTGCCGGCCGTCGATCGAGCCAACCGCCGCAATCTGCACGCCGGTGCCACACAGAAAGACTTCTTCCGAGATATACAGTTCGCTCCGGTCGATGGCGCGCTCTTCGACGGGGACACCGGCGTTGCGCGCGAATTCGACCAGCGAACGTCGCGTGATCCCTTCGAGAATATCGGCCGTGATCGGCGCGGTGATCAGCGCGCCGTTCCGCACAATGAAGAGATTGGCGCCGCTCGCCTCGGCCACTTTCCCCTCGCGATTGAGCATGATCGCATCGTCATAGCCGCCTTCGGCCGCTTCGTCCTTGGCCAGACAGGAGTTGATGTAGCCGCCGGTCACCTTGGCGCGGCTCGGGATGATGTCATCCTCGATACGTTGCCAGGAGGAGACACCAAGCCGGATCGGATGTGAGAGATCGAGGTAGTCGCCGAGCGGCAGCATGTAGATCGCCAGCTGCGCCGGGATGCCGCTGAGCTTCGGTGTCAGCTCCAGGCCCGCCTTATAAAGGAATGGCCGGATGTAAATGTTCTGCTTCGGGGCGTTCTTCTTCACCAGATCGACAATGATCTGGCCAATCTCGTCCGGCCCGTACGGAACATCGGCTCGGATGATTAGACCCGACTGCACCAGGCGCCGAGTATGATCGGGCAAGCGGAAGATATTGATCGTCGAGCCGTCGTTGTCGAGGTAGCCACGAATACCGGCGAAACAGCCGGTACCGTACTGCAGCGCATGTGTCGCGATGCTGACGGTCGCCTCTTCGACCGGCACGACCTTCCCTTCGAAAAATGCGTACGGAAGCAATGGAGATTCCGCCATCGACCTGCCTGCCTTTCCTCGACCGTTTCACACGGCCCTACAGCACAACCCTCGTCCGCTTCAATCGTCAATCGCTCAACGTTTGATATTCTGCAAATAGTCTCGGCTCCACTGCGCGATGATGCCGGAGGCGCTCGGCGTCAGGACGCGAAAGCCCTGTTCGATGAGCCGGTTGGTAGTGGCGGCGTCGGCGGCAATGGTGCCGAGCGCGACGTCGGTCCCCTTGCACATATCGCAAATCCGCGTGATCGCCGCCAGCACCTCCGGATGTCCCAACTGGCCGGGATAGCCCATCGACTGCGCCAGGTCGGACGGCCCGATCAGGAGCACGTCGATGCCCGGCACGGCGGCGATCTCTGGCACCTTATCGACACCGGCGATATTCTCGATCTGCGCGATGATCAGCGTCTCGTTATTGGAAATCTGGGTGTACTCGGTCAGTGTCGCGCCGAAGCCGTAGGATGCGGCGCGAGTTGGCGCCAGTCCACGTCGCCCCAGCGGGTGATACTTCACCGCGTCGACCACGGATTGAGCCTCGGCCGCGCTATTGATCTGCGGCACCATAACACCAGCCGCACCAATATCAAGAAACTGTAAGATCACGCTGGATTCGTTGTGCGGCACGCGCACGATTGGCACCGTGCCGGTCGCCTCGGCAGCCAGCACCATCGGATAGGCGGCGGCCGGCGATATCGCGCCGTGCTCTCCGTCGATCAGGACGAAATCGTAACCGGAATGGCCGCAGAGTTCGACAACTTCGGGCGAAGGGAAACCGACGAAACAGCCGATGACAACCTCACCGGCCTTCAATTTCTGACGAACGAGGTTCGGGCGCACGGAAACCTCCTTGCCGGCTCAAATCACCGCCAGCATCGGTCGAAACGGTCGAGCATGACGGCGAGCCGCTAACGGGCGCATTCTAGCATGGCTTGCGTTGACGCGCGCCATTGGCGTCTCGTATAACCCTGCCCATATTCGGAAGAGGTGCTGTGTCAGATCGATCGTATTGGCTCGGGTTTCATCTCGTTCCCGGTATTGGGGCGACGCGGCTGGCCGCGCTGATCGACCATTTCGGCGGCATCGCTGACGCCTGGAACGCCGGCCCCGGCGCACTTCGCGCCAGTGGCCTTGGCAGTCGCGCCATCGATTCGCTCGTCGCCACTCGAACGCGCCTCTCGCTCGACGCGGAGATGGAACGGGTCGAGCGCGCCGGTGTCCAGATACTGACTTTGCAGGACGATGATTATCCGCGCTTGTTACGAGAGATCCCAAGCCCGCCGCTCGTGCTCTATGTCCGTGGTTCACTGCTTCCTACCGATGAAGTGGCCGTCGCCATTGTTGGGACACGACGCGTCACGAATTACGGACGTGAAATGTCACGCCGGCTCGCGTCGGAGCTTGCCTCGGCCGGAGTAACGATCGTCAGTGGGCTTGCCCGAGGCGTCGACGGGGTCGCGCATCAGGCCACACTGGACGCGGGCGGCCGAACGATCGCCGTGTTGGGCTGTGGACTTGATACGATCTATCCGCCGGAACATCGCGGTCTGGCCGAACGGATATCCGGCAGCGGCGCGCTCGTCTCCGAATTTCCGCTGGGCACCGGACCGGAAGCGGCCAACTTTCCGGTGCGGAATCGCATCATCAGCGGCCTGTCGCTCGGCATCGTGGTGATCGAAGCGCCGATGAAGAGCGGTGCGTTGATCACCGCCAATTTCGCGGCGGATCATGGCCGAACGGTGCTGGCGGTACCCGGTTCGGCGCTGTCGTCAAACAGCGCCGGGACGCATCAGTTGCTACGCGACGGCGCGACGATTGCGACCAATGGCAGCGATGTGCTGGAGGCGCTCGATCTCGGAACGCGCCAGATCGAGATGGATGTCCGGCAAACGTTGCCGGCCAGCGATCTGGAACGCTCTGTGCTTGTGTTCCTGGGGAACGAGCCGAAGCACATCGATGAGATCGCCCTCGAATCGGGCTTTCAGATCGGTATGTTGAGCGCACAACTCTTGCAGATGCAGCTCAAGGGCCTGGTACGGAACGTTGGGACACAGCACTACGTGCGAGGCTAGTGGTTGGACCTTAGTGGTTAGGGAGAACGTGAACGAGCAGCAGCGATCCGCGCAATTGCATGCCGTCATTCCGGCTGGTGGCAGTGGTACCCGGCTCTGGCCGGCAAGCCGGTCGTCGCGTCCCAAGTTTCTTCTCCCGTTACCCGGTCCCAGGTCGATGCTCCAGGCGACCTTCGATCGGCTCGAACCGATCGTGCCGCACCGCAACATGCTGGTCATCACCGGCGGTGCTCACGCGGTGGCGGTGGCGCGGCAACTGCCGGCGCTGCCGGATGGGAACATCATCGTCGAACCGGGGCCCCGTGGCACCGGACCGGCGATCGGCCTGGGCGCGGCGTTGATCGCGCGTAAAGACCCGGACGCCGTGATGGGATCATTCGCGGCTGATCATTACGTCTCGAACCCGGAACTCTTCCGGAGCACGGTACTGGCGGCCGCCGAGGTCGCCTGCCACGGCTATCTCGTCACCATCGGGATCACGCCAACCTACGCCGAAACCGGCTATGGTTACATCCGCTGCGGGCAGGCGCTGCCGCCGAGTGGTGACTTCGACGTTTTCCGTGTCGACCAGTTCAAGGAGAAACCCGATAAGGAGACCGCTCAAGCCTATCTTGACAGCGGAAAGTATCTTTGGAATGCCAGCATGTTCGTATGGAAAGCGTCTTTGCTCCTCGATGAGATGCGGCGACTCCTGCCGGAGCTTCATCAAACCCTGCTGACCATTGCCGACGCCTGGGATCAGCCGGAGCGCGACGATGTCTTGCGCGAATATTGGCCCGGCATCGCCGACGTGACGATCGACAACGGCATCATGGAACATGCGGAGCGGGTCGCGGTCGTGCCGGCCAGCTTCGGCTGGACTGATCTGGGTGATTGGCATAGCCTGGCTGAACTGATGTCCAACGAGCAGCACGAAAATGTCGTGCTCCAGGGCACCCATCTGGCTGAAGATACGCGGTCGACGCTCGTCTTCGGCAACAACCGGCTCGTGGCCACACTCGGCGTCGATAATCTGGTCATCGTTGATACGGAAGATGTCCTGCTCGTTTGCAACCGCTCACGCGCACAGGATGTGCGCAAGATCGTCCAGCGTCTGAAGGATGGTGGAGACCATCCGCTCACCTGATCGTTAAGAGCACGCGCTGAACGATCGCAAGGCGGATCGCCGCCGATGTGTACACTATGGTCGGTTTTCGCGATGCGCGACGCGAACCGGTCGACGCATCGATGTCAGGGCCACGACCGTCCCCGGTCATTCTTGCCCCGGTCGCGATCCAAGCGTGACGTTTGGGATATATAGCCCGGGACAATTCCGCGATACGATGCGTACGGACGCAACACGCGCTAGCACAGAGGAGGGCCACTCGCCAGCACATCGAAGGCGAGCGGCGTGACTCACTCGGCATACGGAGACTATGGCTCAAAAGAGTACCGAAACAACCAACGCACGCAAGACGACGACGAAAAAGAAGACATCGTCGAAGAAATCGACCACCAGCATGGCCGGTCGCAACACCCTCGTCATCGTCGAATCACCCGCCAAGGCAAAGACGATCAGTCGTTACCTTGGCCGTGGCTACGTCGTCAAAGCCTCGATGGGGCATGTCCGCGACCTGCCCAAGAGTCGCATGGGCGTACAGACCGATGATAGCTTCGAACCCGACTATCTCGTGCCGCGTGACAAGAGCAAAGTCGTTAAGGAATTGCGCGAAAGCGTCAAATCCGCCAAGTCGGTTCTGCTCGCCACCGACCCCGATCGTGAGGGCGAGGCGATCGCCTGGCATCTGAAGGAAGCGACCCAGCCGCAGGACAAGCTTGTGCAGCGGATCGTCTTCCAGGAGATCACGCCCGACGCGATTCGCGAAGCGGTCAAGGCGCCGCGAGAAATCAATATGAAGCTGGTTGAAGCGCAGCAGGCACGCCGCGTGCTCGACCGGCTCGTCGGCTACGAGATAAGTCCGCTGCTCTGGAAGAACGTAAAACGCGGGCTATCGGCCGGACGCGTCCAATCGGTCGCGCTCCGTCTGATCGTCGAACGTGAACGCGAAATCAACGCTTTCGTCAGTCGCGAATACTGGTCGCTCGATGCCGAGCTTGCCAAGCGTGAGACGAACCAGCGCAAGAAAGTCAAGACGTTCAAGGCGTCGCTGGCACGCGTCAACGGCGAAACACCCGAACTCAACGACGAGGCGCAGACGATGGCGATTGTCACCGCCCTCGATGGCGCCGAATTCCTGGTGGCCGACGTCAAAACGAAAGAAACGCAACGACGACCGGCGGCACCCTTTACGACCAGCACACTGCAACAGGAAGCCTCACGCAAGCTTCGTTTTCCAGTGCGCCGGACGATGCAGATCGCCCAGGAGCTCTACGAAGGCGTCGATCTCGGGAAAGAAGGAACGCAGGGACTCATCACCTACATGCGTACCGACTCGACCAACATCGCGACTTCGGCGCAGCAGCGCGCTCGCGAGGTAATCACCGAGCGCCACGGTTCCGAATACGTGCCGGAACGGCCGCCGGTCTACACGCGTAAGGCGAAGGGTGCCCAGGAGGCGCACGAAGCGATTCGCCCAACCGATCCGGCGCGCGCGCCGGAGAACGTGCAGCAATACCTGACGCCGCAGCAGTTCCGGCTCTACAAGCTGATCTGGCAGCGCTTCGTCGCCAGCCAGATGCGCAACGCCATCTTCGACAGCACCGGTGTCGATATTGATGCCGGCAAGCCGGGCGCGGAAAAGCCGTATCGCTTTCGGGCGACCGGCTCGGTCATCAAGTTCCCCGGCTTCATTGCCGTCTATCGCGAGGGTCGCGATGATGACGAGGTCGATGAGATTGACCGCGACGCACTGCCGGTGCTGACCGCGGGAGAACTGCTCGATCTGGCGCAACTCCTGCCGGAACAGCACTTCACCCAGCCGCCGCCGCGCTTCACCGAGGCAACGCTCGTCAAATCGCTCGAAGAACTCGGCATCGGCCGGCCGAGCACGTACGCCCCGACGATCGCGACCTTGCAGGCGCGCAACTATGTCGTCGTCGACCAGCGGCGCCTCTCGCCAACCGAGTTGGGAGAGGTCGTTATCGATCTGCTGATCAAGCACTTCTCGGCGATCGTCGATGCGCAGTTCACCTCGCGCATGGAGGACGAACTGGATGACATCGCCTCGGGCGAGCGCGCCTGGGTGCCGGTCATGCGGGAGTTCTACGGACCGTTTCACGAATCGGTCGAGCAGGCCGAGCAGCAGATGACGCGGGTCAAGATCGCCGATGAACCGACCGATGAGATTTGCGAGAAGTGCGGTCGTCCGATGGTCATCAAGCTCGGCAAGTACGGGCGTTTCCTCGCCTGCACCGGCTTCCCGGAATGCCGCAACGCCCGGCCGTTGCTCGTCAAGATCGGCGTCAAGTGTCCGCAATGCCACGAGGGCGACGTGGTCGAGAAACGGACGCGCAAGGGTCGCCGCCGCATTTTCTACGGCTGCAGTCGCTATCCGGAGTGTGACTTCACGAGCTGGGACAAGCCGACCGGCGAGAATTGCCCGGTGTGTGGCGACATCCTCGTCGAGACTGGTCGCGATGGCACCATCAAATGTCGCAATAATGACTGCACCTATAAAGGAGCTCCGCTGGCGAAAGCCAGCTAGCGGACGGCCGCTCCATCCCAACGCCTCTCCCAAGGTTGGGAGAGGCGCGATGTGTTCCGGTATGGAGGTGTGGACATGATAGCCATCCAATTGATCGTGTGTCACCATCTCGTGGACGAACGCAGCGTCCATCCGACTCCCACGAAGACGCTCGGAGTCCCGCAACGCGCGATCGTCGTGGAAGACGTTGATGCGACGATCGCAGTGCCGAACGTGCGGAAAGCGGAAGTGGTTGGCGACGTCCAAACCTATGAAGATGTCGACAACGTGTGCGACCTTCGCGGGCCGGGAGGCGTCAACGTCGAACTCGCGGAAGAGCTCGGCTAAGAGTGGCGCGCGCCTGATAAACTCGTAGGTTGGTGGCGGTTTTTCGTAGGTGGAAGATGCGCGAAGCAGCAACTCGTTGGCACGGAACGACAATCCTCGGAGTCATGCGAAACGGTGAGGTCGCCATCGCGGGCGATGGGCAGGTGACCTTTGGCGATGTCGTGATGAAAAACACGGCGCGCAAGATCCGTGTGCTCGCCTCAGGCCGCGTCGTCGCCGGGTTCGCCGGTGCCGTGGCTGATGCCTTGACGTTGATCGAAAAGTTCGAAGGGCAGCTGCGCGATTCGGGCGACAACCTGTTGCGCGCCGCCGTCGAACTCGCCAAGGAATGGCGTTCCGATCGCTACTTGCGGCGCCTCGAGGCCCAACTGCTCATCGGCGACAGCGAACACTTGCTCGTCATCTCGGGCGAAGGCGACGTGTTGGAGCCGGACGACGGGGTCGTCGCGATCGGCACGGGCGGCGCCTACGCCACGGCTGCCGCGCGAGCCCTGTTGCGCCACACCGAGATGAGCGCCGAGGAGATCGTCCGCGCGGCAATGGAGATAACCGCTGACCTCTGCATCTTCACCAACGGGAACATATTGATCGAGGTAACCAGGCAGTCCGATGAATCGTAACGTGCAATCCGAACGAGAACGCCTCTTCCCGAACCTCGGCGAGATCGAGCAGGAGCTGACTCCCCGCCGTATCGTCGATCAACTCGACCGCTTCATCATCGGGCAGCATGATGCCAAGCGTGCCGTCGCCATCGCGCTGCGCAATCGCTGGCGACGCCAGCAGCTGGACGACGACACGCAACGCGAGATTCTGCCGAAGAATATCCTGATGATCGGCCCAACCGGCGTCGGCAAGACGGAAATCGCCCGTCGGGTAGCACGCATCGTTGACGCGCCGTTCGTCAAGGTCGAGGCCACCAAATACACTGAGGCGGGCTACGTCGGCCGTGATGTTGAATCGATCATCCGCGATCTCGTCGATACCGGGGTAAATACGCTGCATACGCGGCATCTGGAGGCGGTGCGCGGAGACGCCCGCGAAGCCGCGATCCAACGGCTGGCCGACATGCTCGTGGAGCAAGACAAGTCGCTGCCGCGCGCGGTGCCGGGCGCGGCGACAGACGGTGAAAACCCGGCCATGCCGAAGACCGATGCGGCCGTCAAGCGGCGCCTGACCCGTCGACGCAAGCGAATGCTCGATCTGCTGTCACGCGATGCGCTCGACGATGAGATGGTCGAAATCGATCTCGAAAGCGGCTTCGAAGCGACGATTTCGCCGAACGAGGGGCACGCGCAGGTCACCATCGAAGAAGCTCAGGAGAGCCTTAACGACTTCTTCGAAGATCTGATGGTGCAAAAACGCTCGCGTCGTGTGTCGGTGCGTGAAGCGCGCCGGATTCTGACCGAGCAGGAGGCGCACCGGCTGGTTGACTACGATGCCGTCATCGAAAACGCGATCAAACAAGCGGAAGAAGCAGGCATCGTCTTCATCGACGAGATCGACAAGACGATCAACCCGGGTGGCGAATACGGGCCGGATGTATCGGGCGAGGGCGTCCAGCGGGATCTGCTGCCGATCGTAGAAGGGTCGGTGGTCATGACTCGTTACGGACCGGTGCGGACCGATCACGTCCTCTTTGTCGCGGCCGGCGCCTTTCATTCGGTGCGACCGTCCGACCTGATTCCGGAACTGCAGGGGCGCTTCCCGATTCGCGTCGAGTTGAACAGCCTCTCGCAGGACGATCTCGAGGCGATCCTGCGTGAGCCGGAAAACGCGCTCACCAAGCAGTACCAGCAACTGCTGCAAGCAGACGGCGTCACGATCGAGTTCACCGACGACGGCATTCGCGAGATCGCCCGCATGGCGGCCGAAGTGAATGAGCGCACCGAGGACATCGGCGCGCGTCGCCTCTACACGCTCGTCGAACGGGTGCTGGAAGATGTCTCCCTCGAGGCTCCGGAACTGGCCGGCGATCAGGTCGTCGTTGACGCCGACTACGTGCGCGAGCGCGTCGAAGAGATCGCAACAAACGACGACATCAGCAACTTCATTCTGTGAGTCGTAACCGGCAACCTGCCATCCGCAAAACCGCTATCATCTAGGCCGGGCAGATCGAACCCAATGGGGAGGGGAATGCTTGCAGACGATCTCTGTCGTGATTCCGGTCTATAACGAGGCGCAAACGATCAGCGAGATTCTGCGACAGGTTCGCGCCGTCGAGCTGCCGTACGAGCGTGAACTGATCGTCGTCGACGATTATTCGACCGACGGCACACGCGAAACGCTCGAAAAGGAGGCGCAAGAGCATGGGGATACGCGCGTCTTCCTGCACGCGCAGAATCTCGGCAAAGGCGCCGCTGTTCGCACCGGCTTGAAACAGGTCTCCGGCGATGTCGTCATCATTCAGGACGCCGATCTCGAATATGATCCCCGCGATTACGTCAAGCTATTGCGTCCCATCGAGGAAGGACGCACCAATGTCGTTTATGGTTCGCGTTTCCTCGGCGAACACAAGGCGATGTATTTTTGGCACACTCTGGGCAATAAGCTACTGACACTTACGACCAATGTGATGTTCGATACGACGCTCACCGACATGGAAACCTGCTACAAGGTGTTCACAATCGACATCGCTCGATCGCTGAAACTGAAGTCGAACCGCTGGGGTTTCGATCCGGAGATTACGGCCAAGATCCTCAAACGCGGCCATCGCATTTACGAAGTACCGATCGCCTATAACGGCCGCGAATTCTGGGAGGGGAAGAAGATTTCGTGGAAAGACGGCATCACCGTGATGGGCACGCTCATCCGCTATCGCTTCCTCAACTGATCACCCAGCGTGAAGCGCGAGGCTGATCATGGCAGATCTGGCGATCGCCGTCGATCTCGGCGGCACCAACATTCGTGCCGCGCTCGTCGATGACGGCGGCAAGATTCGTCATTTGGTCAGTCGCCCGACCCAGGGGCAGGATGGCCCGGAGGCGGTGCTTGATCGCGTGGCCGCGCTCGTCGGCGAGGTCGTCGCGCACGAGCAGCCGGGGCCGGAGGTCGAGGTCGGTGTCGTCGCGCCGGGGACCGTCGACCCGGACGAAGGGATCGTCCATTACGGTCCGAACATTCGCGACTGGCACGACGTGCATCTGCGGGACATTCTGGCGCTGAGCCTCAACCGCACCGTCCTGATCGGCAACGACGCCAACGCCGCCGCGCTTGGCGAAGCGCGCTTCGGTTCCGACAAGCGCGTGCAGCATCTCATTTACATCGGGCTCGGTACCGGCGTCGGTGGCGGCGTCATCTCCGGAGGGCAGCTCATCACCGGCAAGCGCGGCTTCGGCGGTGAACTCGGGCATGTCGCGATCGATCCGAACGGTCCGCGCTGCACCTGCGGCGGTATCGGCTGCGTCGAGGCGTACGCCAGCGGTTGGGCCATCGTGCGCGATGGCGAACTCCTGGTCCGCTCGCTCCGCTCCGAGGTGCTGGCACGCATGGCGCAGAGCGGACCTATGACCCCGCGAATGGTGGCGCAAGCGGCCGAGGCGGGCGATCCAGCGGCGATCGCGATTTTCGACCGGGCCGCTCGTGCGCTGGCCGTTGGGCTGGGTGGACTTGTCAACATCTTCAACCCCGAAGTGATCGTCATCGGCGGTGGTGTCGCCAAAGCCGGTGATCTGATCTTCAAACCACTCCGCGACACCTTGCCGGACTACACAATGCCGTCGATCTACGACGGCGTTACGATTCGCCAGTCATCGCTGGAAGAGCACACCGGGATCTACGGAGCCGCCGCGCTCGTCTTTCACGCGCGGGAACAGTCGCCGGGCAACCAGTAGGACAGCCATGGTGTCGTCGCACTCCAATGTCGCCGCGACCAACGCGAGCGCGCACCAGCCTGAACATCGTTTGCACCGGCTGCGTTTGACGCGACGCCAAGCGCTCCGTTCGCTCGCGATCGCACCGCTTGCGGTGGTCGCCGCCTGTCGACGCGGTGGATCACAAGTCGAGGCGACCGGCACGGTCGAGCAGCCGATCGTGCTGCCGCCGACACCCACCCGATCGGCAACGGCCCCTGCCACACCTCCTCCGAAGCAGGTCACGCCGGTGCCGAGCGCGGTGCCGACCGGAACACCCGCGCCACTGGCCCAGATCCTGTACCGCGGCGGCTTCCTGAACGAACCGAGCAGCCACGACTTTAACGCCAACCTCTCTTGCGGCGGCGATCCATCGCTCTGGAGCGGTCTGTTGACGCTCAACACTGACCTGACGCCGATGGCCGACTGGGCGACCAGTTGGGAGCCGAGCGACGACGCCGCACGCTGGACATTTCACTTACGCCAGGGAAACCATGGCTGGTCCAACGGACAGCCGGTCACCGCGCATGATTTCGTCTGGTCGTGGCAACGCTTGCTCGATCCGTCGACGAACGCGCCGCATGCCTGGCTTCTCTACGATCTGGTCAACGCTCAGGAGATCCACCGAGGTGAGCTTCCGCCAGATCAGTTGGGGGTTAAGGCGGTCAACGACTGGACGCTCGAAGTTGATCTCGTCGGCCCGCGCATCTATTTTCCGGCCATCGTGGCGACGGTCGGCACCGCACCCGCTTATCGACCGGCGGTGGAGCAATACGGCCCGCAATGGACCGAACCGGGCAAGATCGTCAGTAACGGACCGTTCACCCTGCAAGACTGGCAACACGAGATGCAATGGTCGACCGCGCGGAGCGCCAACTACTGGAATGCCGGCAACGTGACACTGGTCGATACGGTCGTGCCGCTCACCCCGGCCGAAAAGCACGCCGCACCTTATTTCGACTTCAGTGTCGACTTCCTGCCGGTTCAAGCTGCCGATCTTGCCAGCGTACGGTCGATCTCGGATATCGGCGGCACGCTCACCGGATCGGTCGACCCGACCGTCTGGTTCCTGATTATCGCCCCGCAAATCGCGCCATTTGATGATGTGCGGGTGCGCCAGGCGACGGCCCACGCCATCGATCGCTCCCGGTTGGTCCAACTCTCGGAGGGGCGTGCTGGGCCGGCCCGCTCGCTCCTTCCGACCACATTTCCCGGGCGGGTGAAGGATGACGCCATTGGTTCACTGCAAGATTTCGATGTCGACAAAGCGCTCAAACTGCTGGCCGGCACTCCCTATGCCGGAGGCACCAACTGGCCACCGGTCACGCTGCTGATGACCGATACGTCCGAGGTTGCCACGCTCCTGGCGAACGATTGCGCGGCGCAGCTGAGTGAAAATATCGGAATGCAGGTCGATCTCACCATCGTCTCGCCCACTGAGTACGATGCCGCACTCAAGGACGGCTCCGCCGGCATCTTCTGGAAGCGCTGGGATTTCATGTACGCCGACGCCAACAACGGCTACGCCGATGCCTTCTACCCGGTCGGCACGTCCGAGTCACGGCTACCGGCACCACCGCCATCCCTTGGCGAACTGGTCGGGCGCGGTAAAGTGGAGCCGAATCCGGATGCCCGAGCCGCGATCTATCGCGACGTCGAAATCGCGCTGCAAACGAACGTGAGCTACATCCCGCTCGCCTATCCGATCACCTTCTATCTCGTACGCCCCTGGGTTGCCGGTTTTCCGCTGGCCAGCGATTCCTCGCTCCTGCAACCGGGCACGCTCTTTACCCGGCTAACAAGTCTCGTCAACATACAAAATCGGCCGCTCTCCTAATCAGCGTGATCTGGTCCTGTCATCCAATAACGATATGACGATAATTGGCTGTCGACGGCCTACGGTACACCAGCTATGCTTGGGGCCTGAATGGAAGACGGCTCAGCCGTATGGTGGTGTTCGGGCCGGCGAATCATATGGAGGTCACACGATGGCGCAAGGGCATCCCAAGTTCCTCTGGTGGAATGGCAGGCAGGTGCCGTGGGAAGAGGCTACGGTCCATGTGACGGATCTTGGTTGGTCGACGGTGGGCGCGATTTTCGAAGGGATCCGTGCCTACTGGAATCCCGATCAGGAAGAGGCCTACATCTTCCGTCTTCCAGAGCATATGAAGCGTTTCGGCCAGTCGATGAAGGTCGTGCGGCTACAGCAGGACTATTCGACTGAAACGCTGATGGATGCGATCGTTTCGCTCGTGCGCGCCAACGATTCGCGTGAGGACACCTACATCCGCCCGCTC
>CALAGB010000555.1 GCA_937891245.1 uncultured Thermomicrobiales bacterium
GGCGGGTAAGCTGTCCGGTGCTCAGCAGAGCCAGATTCTCGGCCCGCTCGGCTATGGACCCGCCTCGAAGATCAGCCGCTTCGTCCCGATTCTCAACCAGCTCACGCGCATCCTCTCGATGGTCGGCACAATCCGCTTTGTGCTGACGCAGATGGATATCGAAACGGCCAACGAGCATCTCGCCTCGGTCGGACTGAGTCGTGAACAGGTCGAGGCCGACTTCGAGGTGACGCGCGATCTCGCCAAACATGCCAAAGAGGTTGGCAGCATCCAGGCAGCGCGCGCGCTCGAAACCGGCAGTCGCGAGGCCTCACGTGCGCTGGAAGTCGGTGGTCGCGAGGCCTCGAAAGCGCTCACCAGCGGCGCCCGCGTCGCCGGCCGGCTGACCGGCAAGGGGATTCGCTCATTCCGCAACTGGCAAGCGCGCAGCACCGAAACCAACACGGATCCCGATCAATAAGGGACAGATGATGACCAATGACACGAGCATCAAAGAGACAATCGGTCACCTGGTTCGCCGCTCACCGCGCTACGGCCAGCTGGCGTATCGCCTGCTGCGCGACGACCGCATTGCGGCACGCCAGAAAGCGCCGCTCGTCGGCGCCGTCGGCTACGGCATCTCGCCGATCGATCTCGTGCCCGGCATCATTCCATTGCTCGGTCAGCTCGACGACCTGATCGTGCTCCTCGGCGCGCTACGGCTCACGCTGCAACAGGTTCCGGTAACGATCGGCAACGAACATCTGCTCGCCGTTGGTCTGACCAAGGGCGACATCGACGCCGATCTGGCCGACTCCCTGCGTGCCTCGCGCAAGATCGTCGTCACCGGCGCCCGCGGGGCGGCACGCGCGGTCGATCGCGGGGCCCGCTTCTCGCTCAAGCTCGCCCGCTCCGGTCTTCGCACGCTTCGTCAGCATGACGGTGATCTCCCGACAGCGCATCAACCTTAACCTGATATATCCTTCAACCGGGCCGGCCCGACCCGCATCCCGGCTGCCGGTCCACGCGAGTCTCGTGTGGAGCGAGCATCGTCGAGAGAATAGATTCGGGTATGTCAAGAAACGGATTGGCCGTCGTCGTTGTCATTGTCGTCGCCGTGATCGTCTCCGCCTATTTCACCTTCGGACGCGGACCAGCGAACGATGAGCATTCGACCCCGACCGCATCGATCGCCACCACGGTTCCCTCATCCGACCTGGCAACGCGCGGCGCCGCGCTCTTTACCCAATATCGCTGCAATATCTGCCATACGATCGACGGCAAACGGGCGGCCGGCCCAACGCTCGCGGGACTCTACGGCAGCCAGGTGACGCTGACCACCGGGCAGACGATCATCGCCGATGAAGCCTATATCCGACAGAGTATCCTCGACCCCGACTCCCAGATCGTCTCCGGCTACGGCCCTAGCGTCATGAGTGCCGCCCTCTCCGACTTCACCACCCAGCTCAGCCAGGACGAAACCATCAATGCGCTCGTCGCGTACGTCGAGAGCCTGAAGTAGGAGAGCGGCCCTCACCTTGTGCCGCACGCGAGCGGGGCCCAAGAGAGGGGAGAGTGTTGTGGTTGCGAGTGGGCGATCCATCAAGGCCACCAGCAGGTGCACCGGGCGCCATAAATGTCGCCCAAGGCACCCACCCAATCACGCGACCGGAACACCAAACCGTTCGCATAAAGACACCCCTCTCCCGTTCGCGACGGGAGAGGGTTCTCCCTCCCATGGGGAGGGAGTCAGTGGGAGGGACCGGCCGGGATGAAGGCGGCTTTTCCGCCTACCGTCCTTCGGGACGGACGATCGGCCAGATACTCGGCATTTCGCCGACCGGGACTTCGATCAGCACCGGCTCGTTCATCTTCAAGGCGCTGCGCAGCACCGTGCGCAGGTCGTCGGGGCTGGTCGCGCGCATGCCGACAACACCGAACAACTCAGCCAGCTTCGAGAAGTCGGGATTGTGCAGGTTCGAGGCGATCGTGCGACCGCTGAACGACTGCTGCTGAATCCGCTTCACGTTGCCGTAGGCGCCATCGGAGAAGACGATCGCAACCAGATTGATATGATGCATCGCCATCGTCGACAGTTCCTGCACGTTGAACATGAAGCCGCCGTCGCCATTGACCGAGACAACCTTCTTATCCGGATTGCCCACCTGGGCACCGAGCGCGGTGGCGAAGCCATAGCCGAGCGTGCCCTGGTAGCCGGACGAGATATAGGTGCGCGGCTTGTAGACCGGGAAGGCGTTGTGCATCCAGTAGCCGACCTGCGTGCTCTCGGCGACCGCGATACCGTCGTCCGGCAGCTCTTCGCGAATGACGGTCGCGAAGGCGGCCTGCGGCTGTACCTCGAAGAACTTGTCCTCGATCGTTTCCTTCAGTTGCGTCATCTCATCTTCGATCGAGTCGCGCTTCCGGTTGTGTGCGCCGACGCGCTTGATCAGATCAGTCATGCCCAGCTTGGCATCGGCGATGATACCGATGTTCGGCTGGTAGTTGCGGCCGATCTCGTCCGGATCGATATCCATTTGAATCACGGTCTGCTGGCTCTTTGGACCCCAGCTGGCGACGGCCGGCTGGGCGAAGCGCGTGCCGACGACGAGGACGACATCCGACTTCGGCAGCAAATCCATACCGGCCAGGCTGTTATGGCCCAGGTAATGACGCGAGGAGAGCGCGCCCTTGCCGTTGGCTGACATGATGACCGGCGCTTGCAGCATTTCGGCCAGCTCGCGCAGCTCCTCCGTGGCGTTGGCTGCCGCGATACCACCACCGACGAAGATGATCGGTCGCTGGGCAGCACCGAGCGCCTTGGCCGCTTCTTCGATCAGATCGGGGTCGGCGCCGGGACGCGACGTCTCGACCGGCTCCATCAACTGCACATCACCGGTCGCCTGCAAGACATCCGGCGGGACTTCGATCTCGACCGGCCGCGCGCGACCAGTCCGCAGCTGCCGGAACGCCTCGGTCACGATGCCCGGCACTTCGGCCGGCGTCATGGCCCGGCCCGACCACTTGGTGACGGAACGGACCATTTCCAACTGGTTCGGAACTTCATGCAGAACGCCACGCCCGACCTCGATCAGGTCCGACTGGATCTGCCCGGTCATGCAGAGCACGGGCGAGCAGGTGGCGTAGGCGGTCGACAGGCCGGCCATCGCGTTCAGCAGGCCCGGCCCCGGCACCACCAGGCAGGCACCGACTTTGCCGGTCGTACGCGCGTAGCCATCGGCCATATACGAGGTCGCCTGCTCATGTCGGGTGTGATAGACCTTGACCTTGTCCTGCTGCTCGTAGAGCGCGTCGAACGCCCAGTCGAGCTGCACACCGGGCAGGCCAAAGACGACCTCGATGCCATGTTTGAGAATCGACTGAACGAGGGCTTGCCCCCCTGTCATCTGTGCCACGTCTTGTCCTTTCCGCTCCTGCGATCAACCACAAGCGCGCTCACTGACGCTTGCGCTCTCACCCCTCCGTGCGGCCCCCGGCATTCAGGCGACCGGCTTCAGCTTCATTGCTCGGCCGGGACACGTCCCGACTCTCCGGCGTACGACTACAGTGGCGCAGCCCTCATGTCTCTGTTCCGGCATTGTAGACAATGCGAGCGCACATTGCAGCCCCGCGAGTTCACGATATGAGCATAGCCGCAACAGTCAACGCCGACCATCGCAGCCACGACATATTCGCACAGAACCCCCGGCGCGCTATGATCCGCGTATGGACGCCGCGATCGCGACGCTGCTGTTGCTCATGACACTGGTGCTCGTGCTCGTGCGGCCACGTGGCCTGCCGGCTGCCCTTCCGGCCGCGATTGGCGGTCTGCTCGTGCTCACCCTGCAACTCGTATCGCTGCATCAAGCCTGGGAAATCATCCGCTTCGCGCAGGATGCGCTTGTCTTCCTCATCGGCATGATGATTATCAGCGCGATCGTCGAGCGGGCCGAATTCTTCGAATGGTGCGCCATGCTGGCGGCGCGCGCCGGCCGTGGAAGCGTACGACGGCTCTATCTCTTCATCTTCCTGATCGGCACGCTCATCACTGCGACGTTGTCGCTCGATGCCACCGCGATCGTGCTCACGCCGATCGTCTACGCCATGGCGGTTCGCCTCAAACTGCGACCACTTCCATTCATGTTCGCCTGCGGCTTCATCGCCAACACGGCGTCGCTTTTCATGCCGATCTCGAATCTGACGAATCTGCTGATCTATCGCGCGCTCGATTTCAGCGTCCTGCGCTTCAGCCTCATCATGTTCATCCCGGCGGTCGCGGCGGTCGCCACGAACGCGGCGCTTTTCAGCTACATCTTTCGCTTCGAACTGATCGGCCACTACGCACCGTCGCCCGAACCGTTTCGTCCGGCCAATCGTGCCTTCTTCCGGCTCTCGGTCGTGGCGCTCGTCTTCGTCCTGGTGGCGATTTTCGCCGCATCCATCGTGCACGTCCCAATCGGGCCGATCGCGCTGGCGGGCGGGATCGTACTTTTGGTCGTGACGCGGGCGCGCGGCTGGGCACCCATCAGCGCGACGCTCCGCGCGGTCTCCTGGGACCTGATCGTGCTGGTGCTCGGGCTCTTTCTGGTGGTGCAGGCGGTCGAGAATACGTTGCTCGCCGGGCTTTTCACCGATGCACTCCACGCGCTGGCACCGGGCGATTCGTTTTTCCAACTGCTCAGTCTCGCGCTCGGCAGCACACTCGGCGCAAACCTGATCAACAACATCCCGATGACGATTGTCGCGAGCAGCGCACTCCGACCGGCGCTGGAGGCGGGTACGATGCATCCGGCTACCGGTTACGCCGCTCTGCTCGGCACCAACATCGGGCCGAACCTGACGATCACCGGCTCGCTCGCCACACTGATCTGGCTGAGCATCGTCCAGGGACGTGGGCTGTCGATCACGGCACGCCAGTACCTACGCCTCGGCATCGTCGCGACGCCGCTCATTCTGTTCAGCGCCGTCTGTGGCCTCTGGCTGTCGCTCCGGCTGTTCTAGTTTCCTTCCGCAGATGCGCCGCTGTTGTCATCCTGAACCGCAGTGATGGATCTCCGTCCTGTTTCCCGAGCATCGCACTAAGGGAAACACGAGAGGGATCCTTCGCTTCGCTCAGAATGACAACTTCTGCGCGAGGAAGTCGTCCTACGCCAGCCCGAGGCTGCTGAGAAACTCGACCAGTAGCGCGTTGAACGCTTCGGGGTTATCGGCGGGCGAGCCGTGCCCGGCATCAGGCACCACCGCGAGCTCGGCGGCCGGTACGGCATCGGCCACGGCCATCGTCAGTTCGCGATATACCGACTGCGTGTTGGCACCGTAGACAAGCAGGGTAGGCACATCGAGCGCGGCCAGTGGACCGGGGCCCGGATTGAACTCCGCGACCGCCTCGAACCAGGCGGGCGTCGACAGAACGTTCTGGCGCCATTCAGCGAGACGTCGCCGTCCAACTTTCTGACGCCAGTCGGCCCCAACCCGCGGAGTCAGGAAAATGTCGAGCGCATCATCAATCTGACCGTTGGCCAGCAGTGGCCGTGCCCGCTCGGCCGACGATGTCAGCCGGTCGCCGCCATTGTCGGGAAGGAGTTGCGGGATCGATGGCTCGGCCAGAAGCAAGGCACGCACCCGTTCCGGATTCAGGAGGGCAAGTGCCAGGCTTACCGTCGCGCCGAGCGAGTTGCCGATAACGACGGCACGCTCGATTCCTTCGGCATCGAGCACCGCCAGCGCGTCGAGGGCCGCCCGCTCGATGCTCGGATGCGCTCCCGGCGGGGAGCTTTCGCCATGTCCACGAATCGACGGAGCGATCCAGTGGAACTGGGGCAGCCGGAGCATCTGATGAATCCAGTTCGACGTTCCGACCAGCACGCCATGCAGCGCCAGAATCGGCAGTTCTCCCGGCCGATCGGCCCGCACCTCGTACGCGATTCGCGCGCCGTCATCAACCGTAATCGCTCGCTGCTCAGTAACCGCCATGCCTCCCCGATCCCCTGCTTCACGGCCCATCCGCCCAACCGTCGATTGTACGGTGCTTGCGCAGCGCAGGGAAGGCAAACCGCACGGTCCATGGAGCGACTTAACCGACACGGAGAGCTGTAAGATCTCCGGCCAGTCATACTCTCCGGCCGCATCATCGAACGATGACGCTGATTCGCACCTCGCGGTTTCAACCCGCCATCACAATAACGGTGCGTTCAAACGCTCGTGACTTCCCGCTCACCCGACCGCGAACACCTCGTCCTGCACCTCGAGCATCCGCTGGTACAGCCCATCCGATTGTGTGAGCGCGCGGTGCGTGCCGCGTTCGATGATGCGGCCGTGGTCGAGCACGAGGATTTCGTCCAGCTGTTCCAGCCGCACCAGCCGGTGCGTGATGAGGAGCAGCGAGCGACCGTGGAAGAGATCGAGGAGGGTAGCGAGGAGATCGCGTTCGGTAAGCGGATCGAGGTTGGCGGTCGGCTCGTCGAGGATAATGAGTGGCGCGTCTTTGAGGAGCAGACGGGCGATGGCGAGCCGCTGGCGCTCGCCACCCGAGAAACGCAGCCCCTGTTCACCGATCCAGGTATCCAGTCCCTCCGGTAGCCGGGCGAGGAGGTCACCGAGTTGGGCACGATGCAGGGCGGCATGGAGTTCGTCGTCGGTCGCATCCAGCTTCGCCAGACGCAGATTGGCGCGCAGGGTGTTGGTGAAGAGGCGCGTATTCTGGCTGACAAGGCCAACATGTGCTCGCAGATCCTCCTGGGCAAAGTCGCGCAGATCGTGCTCACCCAGGCGAATCGTGCCGCTGGTCGGATCCCAGAAGCGGACGATCAGATTGGCGATCGTACTCTTCCCAGCACCACTCGGCCCAACGACGGCGAGATGCTTGCCCGGTGGCAATTCAAGGCTGACATGATCGAGCACCAACGTCTCGTCCGGCCCATAGGCGAACGAGACGTCGTCGAAGCTCAGCGAGGCCCGGACCGGTGCTGTGCGCGGCGTCGCGGGATCAACGATCTCCGGCTCGGCATCGACGATTTCAAAAACGCGCTCGCCGGCCGATAGCGTCCGCCCCAGAAACTGGAACGCGCGTCCGAGCGGCCGCACCGCTTCGAAACTCCCAAGCATGATGAGACCAAGCGTTGCCAGGTACACTCCGCGAATCGTCCCATCGCCGACCAGCGGGATCGCCAGGAGCAGGATTGTCCAGAGCGCCAGGCTCGTCCCAAGATCGCTGAGCGCCTGCTCGAGGCCGGTGATGCTTGCCATGCGTCGCTGCAGGCCGCTCAATTCCGTGCTCAAGGTCGCGATGCGCTGCCGCTGGTCGCCGGCTCGACCAAGTGCCAGCAGGTCTTGCACGCCCTGCACTCCGTCGATCAACTGCGCGTTCAATTCGGCGCGCACCACCAGTTCACGACGACCGGCCTCCCGCCCCAGTGAGCGCGCCAGCAGCGGTACGCCGGCGCCGGTGACGACGAGAAATGCGAGCCCGACGACCGCCAGCAACGGGCTGAAGAGACTAAAGGCGACGACCATCACAACCGCGCTGGTGACCGCGATGAGTACCGGCCCGGCGACCTGCTGAAAGAGGTTTTGCAGGTCGTCGATATCGCGAATCATGCGCGCCAGCAGATCGCCGCTCCGGTAGGCCGCCAGGCGTGCTGGCGCCAGTGGCTCCAGGCGAGTGTAGAGTTGCGCGCGCAGGTTCCCGAGCAGGCGGAAGGTGACGTCGTGCGAAACGATCCGCTCGGCGTAGCGCACGAAGGCGCGCGAGATACCGAAGATGCGTACGAGGTAAATGGCGGCCGTCAGCTCGATCAGGAGCGGGTGCAACGCGGCAGCCGAGATCAGATAGGCCGCCGTCGCCAGCAGACCGGTGTTGGTCGCGACGGTGAGCACGCCGAAGAAAACGGCCAGCGCGATCCACCAACGATAAGGCGCGAGGAAGCCGAGCAGCCGCGTCGTCGTCTTCAATCAGCGGCCGCCAAACTGTAGGCACCGGCCAGCGCCGCATAATGCCCACCACGCGCCAGCAGCTCGTCATGCGAGCCATACTCGACCAATCGCCCGTGATCAAGCACGGCGATCCGGTCGGCCGTATAGACCGTCTTCAAGCGATGCGCCACGACCAGCACCGTCCGACCGAGCGACAACTGGTCGAGCGAAAGACGAATGCGCTCTTCGCTCTCCGGATCGAGACTGGAGGTCGGCTCGTCGAGCACGACGAAGGGCGCGTCTTTGAGAAACGCGCGCGCCAACGCCAGCCGTTGCGACTGGCCCTGGCTAAGCCGCGCGCCTTGCTCGCCGAGTTGCGTCGCATAACCATCGCTCAGCGTTGCGATAAACTCGGCCGCGCCCGCCAGTTCGGCGGCCCTTCGCACCTCGTCATCGGTCGCGTCGGGCCGCGCCAATCGAATGTTGTCGAGCACGTTGCCGTAGAAGAGATACGGTCGCTGCGGCACCAGCGCCACCTGTTCCCGCCAGAGATCAAGCGACAATTCGCTGAGCGGGATGCCGTTCGCCGAAATATGCCCTTCGCTGGGATCGAGAAAGCGCAGCAGCAGATTGACAATCGTGCTCTTACCCGAACCACTCGCCCCGACCAGCGCGGTACGCGTTCCCGGCTCCAGCCGCAGGCTAACATCGGCCACCGCCGGCTGCTCCGCCTCGGGATACCGGAAGCAGACGCTACTCAGTTCGATCGCCACCGATCCGGCGCTCAGCCTGGCCGGATGCTCGGGAAGGCGCACCGGCAGCGGCTCGTCGAGAATCGCGAAGATCCGTTCGGCAGCGCTCTTCCCTTCCATAGCCGCATGGCGGTCGGCACCGAGATCGCGCAGCGGGCGGTAGAACTCGGGCACCAGCAGGAGAACAAAGAACGCCGACACGAACGAGATGTTATCCGACAGCAACCGAACGCCGAGCATGACGGCGATCAGCGCGATCGCGGCCATCGTCATGAATTCAAGCGCCAGTCCCGAGAGGAAGGCGTAGCGCAGCACCTTCATCGTGCGCACGCGATACTCATCACTGACCTTCGCGACGCGCTCAGCTTCACCCCGACTCCGGCCGAGCAGCTTCAGCGTGGGCAGCCCTTGCAGCACATCGAGGAAATAGGCGCTCATGCGCGACAGCGCCAGCCACTGGCGCTTCATTTGTTTCTCGGAAAAGCTGCCGACCACGATCATCAGGATCGGGATGACCGGCGCCGTCCCAAGCATGATCGCGCCGCTGATCCAGTCGATCGGGAAGATACAGGCGACAATCAACAGCGGCGTCAGCACGCTCATAATGGTTTGCGGCAGGTAGCGCGCGAAATAGGGATCGAGCCGTTCGATTCCGTCGGTCGCGGTACTGACCAGTTCGCCGGTTCGCTGGTCGCGCAAATAGCTCGGCCCGAGTCGCATCAACTGTTGAAAAAAACGGTCGCGCAGGTCCGCCTTGGCGCGCAGCGCGGTCTCTTGCGCCACCAGGGATCGCAGCCAGATAAGCGCCACTCGCGCGAGGATCGCGAGCAGCAACGCCGCCAGCAGCGTCCCGACCTGCGCCAGGGTCTGTTGCTTCAGGAACACCCGATCAACGATGCGCGCGAAGAGGGCCCATTGCAGGATGGTAGCGACGGTTGCCAGTGACCCGAACGCGATGGTGGCAACGAGGAAGGTGCGAAACGGCGCTAACTCACGCCTCAGTCGTTTGTTCATGCTGTTCTGGAACGATCCCATCCCCTGCCGCTAGCACGCCATCGCGCGGCGCCTTTGCCAGTCAATCACAGCCGGCCACCAACGGCAACGAACGGCCGCTCAATACCCTTCCCAACCCGGTCATCCTGCGCCCCCCTGAGCAGAAATCAGCATCGTCAATACCCCTCGCCGGACAGCTGCGCCTTGCCGCGGAACATGCGGTAGATCAGCACGAAGTAGATGGCCGCCAGGATCATGCCGATAATCCACCAGATCAGTCCGACAACCAGTCCGTAATGTGGGGCCGAGGCATTGTGCACCGTCAAGCTGTTCACTTCATCGACCGCCGGGAGCACGTAGGGATAGAGACCAAAGGCGGTGCTGCCGAGCATGGCCACGATGAAGAGACCCGAGCCGATCAGGCTCCAGCCATCGCGCTCTTTCAGATTGAAATAGCCCGATCCGAGCAGTCCGGCAATCGCCAGAAGCGGCAGGATATAGCCCCACAAATGGCTGTCGAAGCGATCGAGCATCGAACGGCGCAGCCAGAGCGTTACCGGCGTGGCAACCAGCGCCAGCACGAGCGTCGCCACCCACGCCCTACGGGCGATAGCCCGCGAGCGTGCGTTGAGCTCGCCTTCGGTCTTGACGCTGATGAAGTTGGAACCGTGGAGCACGAGCGTGGCGAGCGCCAGCAGTCCGATCAAAACCGTGTACCAGTCGAGAATGCCGGGCGTGCGGCTGCGCGGATCGAAGTCCGTCCAAAGCGGTTCGAAGAAGTAGCCGTTGGCATCGAGCGGCACGCCACGGACGACATTGGCGATAGCGGCACCGAAGAAGATCGCCAGCAACGTGCTGCCGAGGAAGAAGAGGCCATCCCAAAACGACGACCAGATCGGGTTGTCGAGGTGCGATCGCAGTTCGATCGAGAGTCCGCGCATCATCAGCAGCCAGAGGACGAAGATCAACGGCAGATAGAAGCCGCTGAAACTCGACGAATAGAGCAACGGGAAGGTGAAGAAGAGCGTCCCGCCGGCCGCGACGAGCCAGACCTCGTTGCCATCCCAGACCGGCCCGATCGCTTGCAGGATCATGCGCCGCTCGTCACTGTTCTTGGCCGCAAACAGATGAATGGCACCGGCGCCGAGATCAAAGCCGTCGAGCAGGACATACATCGAGAGCATGAATCCGACCAGCACGAACCAGAGTGTCGGCATCGCTTCCCCTATCCGGCCAGGCTCATCAGCGCATCCGAGTCGTCTTCGTGCGCTTCCGGTCCCTCAATCGCCGCCTGGACCATCAGCACGATATAGAGCAGGCCCATAATGAGATACATCCCGGCGAAGCCGATCAGCGTGAAAAGGATGTTGCCGGACGAGACGGTCGTCGATACGCCGTCGCGCGTGTGCAGCACGTCATAGATGATCCACGGCTGACGCCCCAGTTCGGTTGTAAACCAGCCGGCCGTGTTGGCGATAAAAGGAAATGGAACGGCCAGCATTAGAAGCCAGAGCATCCAACGCGTACTCCAAAGTTTGCGTCGCCAGAGGAAGAGGGCGGCCAGCGCCATGATCGCGATGAAAATCGTTCCGAGTCCGACCATGATGTGATAGCTGTAGTAGAGCAACGGAATGCTATCGGGCCAGGCATCGCGCGGGAAGTCATTGAGTCCGTGGACGGTCGCGGTCCAACGGCGATAGGTCAGAAAACTGAGCGCCCGCGGGATCGAGATGGCGTTGTCCATCGTCTGTTTTTCCGTGTCGGGCTGACCGATGATCACGATGTCCGCACCCGCGGTTGTCTGAAAGAGCCCTTCCATTGCCGCCAGCTTGGTCGGCTGATGCCGCGCGACCTGCGAGCCTTCCAGATCGCCGCTCGGATAGAGCTGCAACAGGCTGGCGATAACGCCGACAATCACCCCGACCTTGACAAAGAGCCGGCCGTAATCGACATGCCGGTTCAGGAGCATGTAATAGGCACCCAGCCCGGCCATGACGAACGCGCCGGTGACGACTGCGCCACCCATCGTGTGCAAATACTGCGGGAAGATCCAGGAGTTGAAGAGCACCGCCCAGTAATCGGAGATCTTGACGCCGCTGCCATCCGGCAACGGTGTGTAGCCGACGGGGTGCTGCATCCAGGCGTTGCTGGCGATGATGAAAAAGCCGGAGGCCCAGGTGCCGAGCCAGACCATGACCGCCGCGAACCAGTGCACCTTCTGGCCGAAGCGCTGTTCACCGAAGAGGAGCAGCCCGACGAAGGCCGACTCCAGGAAGAAGGCAAAGGCGCCTTCCATAGCCAGCGTCT
The DNA here is from genome assembly GCA_937891245.1 of uncultured Thermomicrobiales bacterium. Classification (GTDB taxonomy): domain Bacteria; phylum Chloroflexota; class Chloroflexia; order Thermomicrobiales; family Thermomicrobiaceae; genus CALAGB01. The sequence continues at coordinate 11,943 of CALAGB010000555.1, forward strand.
GGGCGATGA
>CALAGB010000556.1 GCA_937891245.1 uncultured Thermomicrobiales bacterium
AATTACAGCGACGACAAGACGCTGAAAATGAAGCTAAAACCCGGCATTCCCTTCCACGACGGCAAAAAATTCACGGCCGACAGCGTTAAGGCGACCTTCACACGTCTCCTCGATCCCGCCAGTAAATCGCCGCAAACGTTCAACTACACGGCGATCGACTCGGTCGAGGTGGTAGACGACCAGACCGTTCGCTTCCATTTCAACGCGGTCGACCCGGTGATGATTACCAAACTCGCCGGTTACGGCGGGCTGATCGTCCCGGTGGATGCCATCAAGGACGATCAGAAATTCAGCACGGTCACGTCGCCCGGTACCGGTCCATATAAGACAACGGAATATAAGAAGGACGACCATCTCACACTTGAAGCCTGGGATGGCTACTGGGGTAAGCAGAAGCCGCTCATCCAGAAACTGACCTACCGCATCATCCCCGATGACAACACGCGTCTGTCAGAGTTTCTTGCCGGATCGATCGATGTCCTGACGCTCAATGTCAGTCAGGCCGACGCCGCCAAGGGAAATCCGAATCTCTCAGTCGTCGATATCGGCGTGCCGACCGTTTCCGGCTTGCGGCTCGATTGTTCCAAGGCACCGACCGACAACAAGAACGTGCGCATGGCGATCGCCCACGCCATCGACCTCGACACGATCATCTCGACCATCCTCGGCGGTTATGCCAAGGCGGTCGGCGTCTGGCAAAGCCCGTTCTCTTTCGGCTACGAGGAGATCGCGCCATACGCATACGATCCTGACAAGGCGAAGAAGGCTCTGAGCGATGCGGGCATCTCAACGCCGGTCAAGCTCACCTACGACGTCATCGGCTCCGACACGCAGGCCAAGGAGATGTCCGACGCCGTCAAGGATATGCTCAACTCCGTCGGTTTCGATGTCGACGTACAACTGCACGACTCGGCGACCTACTACGATGACTATGTCGCCGGGAAACTCGGCAATATCGTGCCGTTCGGTTGGGGCGGCTGGACGCTCGATTATGACAATACGTACTACTCGATGTACTACACCAAGCAGTCGTACAATCCGAGCTATTCGAACCCCGATCTCGACAAGCTGCTCGATGAGGAGCGCGGCACGCTCGATCAAGCGAAGCGGCTCGAGGTCGCCAAGCAGGCGAACAAGATGATCTACGACGACTATGTCGACGTGGCGCTCTATCAGAACACCTACATCTGGGGCGTCAGCAACAAGGTCCAGAACTTCTCGATCCCGCCGGACGAACGACTCTGGTGGGTTGGTCCCTGGATCAAGAGCTAGCCGTTGATCGGCTGAGTTTCGATCGTCAGTGGTGGGGATGAAAATCATCCCCACCAGCACGAAGGGTAGCCCGCCGGGAGATGACGCGGTATATCATCCGCCGCTTGCTGTACTCGATTCTGGTCCTCTGGGGTGTCACGCTCATTGTTTTCATCGCCTTACGACTCTCTGGTGATCCCGCTCAGCTCCTGCTGGCACAGGGGAACCCGACCAAAGAGGATATCGCGGCGCTGCGGCACTCGATGCATCTCGATGAGCCGCTCTATCAGCAGTACATCAGCTTCGTCACCCATGCTGTGCGCGGCGACTTCGGCACGTCGCTCCGCCTGAAAACACCGGCGTTCCGTGAGGTCATGTCGCGTATGGGCGCCACGCTGGAGCTCGCGATCGCCGCGTACATCTTCGCCCTGCTGATCGCCGTGCCGACCGGCATTATCTCCGCCGCACGGCGCGGAGGCATTGTCGATTTTTTCAGCCGACTTATCAGCCTCCTGGGTGTCTCGATCCCCAACTTCTGGCTCGGCCTGATGCTGATACTGCTTTTCGGTGTACGCCTGAAGTGGCTACCGGTATCGGGCCGCGGCGAGGGTTTACAGCAGAGCCTGGAGGCGCTGGTGATGCCGGCGGTGACGCTGGGTGTCGTCTTCGCGGGCACGCTGACACGCCTGCTCCGCTCCAGCATGATCGATGTCCTGCAGGCCGACTATGTTCGAACCGCACGCGCCAAGGGTTTACGGGAGTCAAAAATACTGCTCCGGCACGCGATGAGAAATGCGCTCATTCCCGTCGTGACACTGGCCGGTTTGCAGATCGGCTTTTTGCTCGGCGGCGCCGTCATCGTCGAAGTCGTCTTCTCCTGGCCGGGTGTCGGACGGCTCGTGATCGACTCGATCAACGCGCGCGATTATCCCGTCGTGCAGGCATCGGTGACCGTGCTCGCCAGCATCCTGATCCTCGCGAACCTCGCGGTCGACCTGCTCTATGGCTTCCTCGACCCACGGATTCAGTATTCATGACCGCTCGATTCGAAGGGAACCGAACGTGACCGCTCTACCCCGCGACAACGCCCTGCTGAAGGCGCGCGGCAAAGCGCGCGCCTGGCGTTATCGCTGGTGGGGCCGCTTTCTCACCGATCCCTCGGCGCTTTTCGGCGGTATCATCATCTTGCTGATGGTGATCTCGGCCATCGGCGCACCGGTGCTCGCGCCCGATAACCCAAACAAAACGAGCTTGCGCGAACGGAACACGCCGCCCGCCTGGGAGTCAAACGGTTCGACGTCGCACCTGCTCGGTACCGACCCGGTCGGCCGCGATCTGCTCAGCCGCTTGATCTACGGCGCGCGCATCTCCCTCTTCATCGGCCTGTCCGTCACGATTCTCGCGTCGTTCTTCGGCATCCTGCTCGGGCTCCTGGCTGGGTACTTCGAATCGTGGATCGAAGAGATCATCATGCGCATTGCCGATCTCTTTCTCGCCTTCCCGTTCATCTTGCTTGCGATTACGATCATCGCCGTGCTTGGGGCCGGACTGCTGAACCTGATTCTCGTCCTGGTCGTCACCGGCTGGGTGCAATACGCACGGCTCGTCCGAGGCCAGGCGCTGTCCGTCAAACAAAACCAATATGTCGATGCGGCCCGCGTCGCCGGCGCATCCAGCGGTCGTATTCTGCTGAAGCACATCCTGCCGAACGTGGCGGCCTCCGTCATCGTTCTGGCCACCTTACAGGTCGCGTTCGTTCTCCTCACCGAAGCGGCCCTCAGCTTCCTTGGTCTCGGGGTCAATCCATCGATTCCAACCTGGGGTTCGATGGTCAACGACGGACGGCTCTACATCTACAATGCCTGGTGGGTCATCACCTTCCCCGGCCTCGCGATCATGGTCGCCGTTTTGGGGATCAATATGGTCGGCGATTGGCTGCGCGACGTCCTCGATCCGACGCTGCGAACGGTCTAGCGATACCGACCCGCTATGCTAGACTGCCTGCGAGCCGGGCGGACGTCCGGCCTGCATGCGATCCGAGGGTGCGACCCAGCATCTGACGATTGCCAGAGATCGGAGAAAGCAGCATGCCGACTGTTGCCGTCATCGGTGCCGGGGTTGTTGGTGCCTCAGTCGCTTTTCGCCTGGCGCAGTCTGGTGCCAGCGTTATCCTCGTCGACCGGGGCGATCCGGGGCGCGGCACAAGTGGATCGAGCTTCGCCTGGACCAACGCCAATCTGAAACTCCCGCGCGACTACTTCGAGCTCAATTTCGCCGGCATGCGCGCGCATCAAGCGCTCCGTGACGAACTCGGCGCCGCACCCTGGCTCCATGAGGGAGGAAACCTCGTCTGGCAGGATGACGAATCCGAACTGCAGGAGCGCGTTGCCCGGCTTCAATCCTGGGGATATGTCGCCGAGATCCGCTCGGCGGCCGAGGCGCACGAGACGCTGGAACCACATGTCCGTTTCGCCAATCCCGATGTGCAGCTCGCCTATTTCCCGGAAGAATGCTGGATCGACGCACCCCTGCTTGCTTCTTCGATGGTCGAACGCGCTCGCGCTCTCGGTGTCCAAACGCACTTCGGCACGACGCTGGAGGCGATTGAACGGGATGCCGGGCGGGTCGTCGCCATGACGCTCGGGCACGTCGGACGGGTGCCGATCGACGCCGTAGTGAACGCCGCCGGGACCGGAGCGGATAAGGTTGCCGCGCTCGTCGGACGGACGTTGCCGCTGGCGCCGACGACCGGACTTCTCGTACGCGTCGCGGTCTCACCGACGCCGGTCAGCCGCGTCGTCCATACGCCCGAGATCCATCTGCGCCCGGACGGCGCCGGTTTCGTGTTGCTGCATCACGACGACGCCGATCACCAACTCGGCGAGCGCCGTCAGATCGTCCTCGACGATCCGTTGGTCACGGAGCTCTTCACGCGCGCGCACGACGTGATCGATGGCTTCGAGAACGCGCGTGTGGTTGACGCGCGCATCGGCGTTCGCCCTTACCCACAAGATGGCCGCACTTGCGCCGGAGCGGTCAGCACGATTCCCGGCTACTTCGAAGCCGTCACGCATAGCGGCGTCACCCTCGGAGCGCTCCTCGGGAAGCTGCTCGCCGAGTCGATTCTTACCGGCGAGACTGACCCACTGCTCGCTCCGTTCAGCCCCGATCGCTTTGGTTAGTTGAAGCAAATATCCGCGTCATCCCGCGCTGCCGCGAGCAGGTAACCGCTTTTCGACAGCACGGGATGAGGCGCGTAACTGCGTCTCTGCACGAGAAAGCCAGGCGTCCGTTCACCATTCGTCCCGCGATCCACAGTCCATCTTGGCTACCTTGACTCTCTGCCACATAGGACCCCTCTCTAACCGCATCCGCCCAGATCGCACCTGCTCCAGTTATCCGCGTGAGCATCACGATTCGTGTACGGACACTCCACCGCGTGACGATCTCACTGTGTCATGATGTCACTATGCCAAATTGGCAAAGTTTGACTGAAGCCTGCTGGGTATGTACACTGCGAACGTACTCTACGTACGGACGGTGGCGCCCGCACGTTGGATGGGCAATTGGTTTGGGAGTCAGGGAATGATTATTGTGGGACGACGCTGGCGGCAGACTGCCGCTCTCATGACGAGCGCCGTGCTCTTTTGGAGTCTCGCGCTCGCACCAGTCGCAGCCGAATCACACGTCGTCGAGCCGGGGGAAACGTTGAGCGAAATCGCGCTGGCGTATGGCGTGCCGCTCAATGTCCTGGCGGAACAGAATCACATCGTCAATATCGATATCATCTACGCCGGTGAGTCGCTGACGGTACCGGGACAGGCACCGCCCGCCGGCCCGCCGGCCCGCGGCACACACACGATTCAGCCGGGTGAATCACTCACCTCGATCGCGACCATGCAGCGCACGACGGTGCAGCAGCTGATCGCCGCGAACCCCGATATCGTCAATCCAAATCTGATCTTCGTCGGCGAATCGCTGAATCTGCCGGGCGGAACATCAAGCGAGCCATCGTCGTCCTCGACAACGACGACGCAGGTCAGCTACACCCCGGCGGCATCGGCGGACATCCCGACATTGCTGACGCAGTACGCCCAGGCATACGGTATCGACCCGGTGCTGGTCCAGGCGCTCGCCTGGCAGGAAAGCGGCTGGCGGCAGGGCGTCGTCAGTTCGGCCGGTGCGATCGGAGTGATGCAGATTCTGCCGAGCACGGCGGACTGGCTCGCGGCTGATGTCGTCGGACGGCCGCTCGATGTTTCGGGAAATGTGAACGACAACATCGAAGCAGGTGTCGCCTTCCTGCGCTACCTGATCAACAATACCGGTTCGGTGCAACTCGGTGTCGCGGCCTACTATCAGGGACCAGGTAGTCTGGCTTCGATCGGGATGCTCGCCGAGACTCAACAGTACGTCTCGAACATCATGGCGATCCGCTCGTATATCTTGCTTTACGGTACGCCGCCATACTAATCGGCGGCGTGCATTACACAGAGTCCCCAGTCCTCGTCACCGTTCGCCGGAGTCCCCCCACGAACGGTGCGCTTCTCACGAAGAGGGGTCGTCGCGACGGCGACGGCCCCTCCTCATTGTTCACCGAATGATCATTCAACGATTGTGAGCAGCTCATCGAGGCGCTGGATGACCGGTGCCCGTCCATCGGGCTGCGCCCGGCCGCTTCGATCGAGCAGCACCGCGCGCATACCGACCCCAAGCGCGCCCTCGACGTCGGTTGCCAGATCGTCGCCGACGTGAATCGCGCGCCCCGGCTCGGCACCGGCAATAGCGAGCGCGCGCTCGAAGATCGCCGGCGCCGGTTTCTCGACGCCGAGAAACTCCGACACGACCCAGTAGCCGAGGTATTCGTCGAAGCCGAGCGCCATCAGAATCTTTGGCATGGCGGGCCAGGTGTTCGAAACCGCCGCCAGCTTCAGTCCGCGTAGCCAGAGTTCGCGCAACACCGGCAAGGCATCGTCGAAGGCGACGTACATGCGCGGCGAGTCGAACGCAGCCTTCATCGCCGCCTCAGCGCGTGGCAGATCGGCGTCGCTCACGCCGGCGTCGCGCAACACATCGACGATAAAGCGTCGCCGCCGCGCCTCACCTGCCTCGACGCTCACCCGGTGATCGGCGCCAACCGCTGCCCGCCGGTGCGCGGCGGCCCGCGGTCGTGCCCCGGCCAGCGCCGCCTCGATCCGCCCCGTCTCGACGTTCACGCCAACCTCAGAGAGCACCACGCACCACTCCTGCAGCTGATCGGGCCGAAAGGTGAGCAAGGTGCCCCCGATATCAAACGTCACCAACTCAGCCGCGAAACAGGGCGTCGACATGACCAGACCTCTCTATCGCCATCACCATCGTCAGTCGGAACCGGGCTTTGCATCATCCTGTACCGCAGTGAGGGGTACCTGCGCGCGGATCCCCTCCTGCGTTCCCCACAGCGAAACGAGTGGAAAACGGGAAAGAGACTCTTCGGCGGCGGCCTTATAATGACAATTGGACGTGCGCGACCTCCTCATTCGTTGTGTCCGGCCGGCCACGTCTGCATCACCTGACGCAACACGCCGAACTCACCGACGTGGTAGGCATTGTGATCCGCCACCAGCATGAACTCGCGGACGTGCGTCTGCCCGTTACCCCACGGGACCGCCTTTTCCAGATCGAAGTTCTCGTCCTGTACGAGTCGTTCGAGTTCTGCCAGATCGGCACGGAAGCCCGCGATCGTCTCGTCCCATTCGGCCGGCGTCGCGTCCGCGTCCTTGGCCGGCCAGTAGTCGTCCGGCCACTTCGGCTCTTTGTAATTCGGATCGGTCATGAAGATGAGGATGTCGCGTTGTGTCAGACGTAGATGCTCGAGAATGTGCCAGGGCGTGTAACTGCCGTTCGGGATACGGGTGTTGATCTGATCCATCGGGAAATCGGCGATCGCCTCATCGAACGACATATGGGCGTTCTCGCTGCGTAACAGGCTGAGCAGTTGCCCACGAAGCAATCGGTCGTCCATCTTCGGAGTCTCCTTTCAAGCGCACGGCGACGATGTCCCTTTATAATGCGACGAATTGCGTGACGCAGCCAGACAGAAGGGGAGTTTTCGTGAGTCTCATTCGCATTACCGTTGGACCGCTAACCTTCACCGCGCGCTGGGAAGACGAAGCGGCACCGAAAACCTGCGCCGCCTTCCGCGCGCAGTTGCCGTTTAAGAACAAGATCATCCAGGCTCGTTGGAGCGGCGAAGCGGCCTGGATCCCGCTCGGTGACCTCAATCTCGGACTCGGCTTCGAGAACAACACCTGCTATCCGTCGCGCGGCGACATCCTGCTCTACCCTGGCGGATTCAGCGAGACCGAGATTCTCTTCCCCTATGGCTCAACCAACTTCGGCAGCAAGATGGGCCAACTTTCCGGCAACCACTTCCTGACCCTCGTCGACGGCCGCGACCAGCTCCCCGAACTCGGACGCCTCGTCGTCTGGGAAGGCGCCCAGGACATCGTGTTCGAGTCGATGGCGTAACCGGGAGCGGCCGGGGTGAGGGCCGCCGCTCCCCTCCGATTACACTCCGATCGCGGTCGCCGGGGTGAACGGGAAGACCCCGGCGCGCAGGTTGCCGCTGTCCGGATCGATCATGACGCCATTGGGGCGGGCGAAGAAGCTGGAAGAGAGAGACTCTTCGCGGCGCACGATCTGGTGTCCGATCGCTTCCAGACCATCGATGACTTCGGCCGGGAAGCGCGTCGAGATCTCGGTTGCCGGGCCTTCGCTATGCACGCGCGGCGCCGAAATCGCGGCCTGCATACCCATCTTGAAATCGATCAGGTTGACGATGATCTGATAGACGGCCGACATGACGCGTCGTCCACCCGGCGAACCGACCGCCGCGAACGGCTTGCCGTCGCGCAGCACGATCACCGGTGTCGCCGCCGACATGACGCGCTTGCCGGGACCAATCGAGGTGACGGCGCCGGGACGCGGGTCGAACCAGGTCGTGGCGTTGTTGAGCGTGATGCCGGTCCCCTTGATGACCACACCCGAACCGAAGGCGGCACCAAGCGTCGAGGTAAGTGAGACGATATTGCGATCGCGGTCGATCACCGAGATGTGCGTCGTCTGGCCTTCGCCGGTCACGCCACTTCGCTCGGGATAGACCGCCTCCCGACCTTCCTCGAACGGCCACGGATCGCCCGGACCTTCATTTGGCGTGGCATGCTGCGGATCGATCGTGCCGCGGCGCACCTCGGCGTAACCGGAGGAAACGGCGCCCTTGAGCGGAACCGGCATCAAATCCGGGTCGCCGAGGAACGAGAGCCGGTCGACCAGTCCTCGCCGGAGCGCCTCCGTGATGAGATGCACCGCTTCGGTCGATTGATAACCGAGACCGGCGAGATCGAAGCCGCCGAGAATCTGCAACGCCTCGGCGACCGACGGATAGCCACTACAAATCAACTGGCCGAGCACCTGGTAGCCGCGATAATCGATGCTTCCCGGCGTGAACAACCGCGTCTGATGCGCCGCCAGATCCTCTTCGGTGATCAGTCCACCGTTGCGCCGCATATCCTCGGCGATGAGTCGCGCGACTTCGCCGTGGTAGACGACGTCGGGCCCCTGTTCGGCGATCAGCGTCAGGGTGCGCGCCAGATCGCTCTGGACGAGCAGATCACCACGCCCGCCGACCGAAGGCGATGGCGGCGCGCCACTCGGCTTGAAGAAGGTGCGTTTCGATTCCGGGAAGCGATGCAGGTTCTCGTAATCGGCCGCGATCGACATGGCGACGTAGTGATTGACCTCGAAGCCGTCGCGCGCCAGCTTGATCGCCGGTTGCAGCACCTTTTTCCAGGGGAGTCGTCCATAACGCCTGTGCGCCTCGCCGAGCAGATGGGGCGTGCCCGGCACCCCCGGGGCCAGCCAGCCGGTGTTGTTGGCGTCATTCTTGGTCGCCGGCCAGCCATACATTCCCGAGGCGCCGCCATCCGAGAGCACTTCGAACATCTCAGGCCGGATGGCTCGCGGCAGAACGGTGCTGCCGTCGAAGCAGATCATCTCGCCGGTGGCCGCGTCGCGGTAGACCATGAAGGCGATGCCGCCGACGCCGCTCATGAACGGCTCAACCACCCCGACCGCGAAAGCGGTCGCCACCGCCGCGTCGATCGCGCTGCCGCCGCGCCGCAGCATTTCGGCGCCTGCTTCGGCGGCCAGCGGCTGCATGGCGGCGACCATGCCGTCGCGCGCCACCGCTTCCGTCTTATCGATGATCCATTCACTTCTCGTAGGCACGGCTCAGCCTCCATTCCCATCATCGTCAGCAGATGGCGTCATAGTAACGCGCATGGAGGCGGCTGAACATCTCCCGCGTCGGACGTCGAGCGGTGCCGGGAGAAGGACATTGAGGAGGCAGGCTCAGCTCAAGCGGTAGCGGCCGGCGCTGCCGGGAGGCCGATGCTTTCACGAATACTCGCCATATGCGTATCGGTGTGGCGAATGACCAGATCTTCGATCACCCGAGCCGTAGTTACCGGCTCATGACCCAGCAGATGGATATGCCCGATCGCATCCAACTGAGCGTCCGTCAGGCTCTTGATGTAACCGACGAGTTCGGCGGAATTTTGGCGCAAGCTGGCAACCGTCTCATCTTGATGCCCATCTTCGTAGGTCGCGACCTGTTTGGCATTCGCAGTCGCCAGCATCTCCCAGGTGACCGGAAACGTCTCCCCGCCCGCGATCCCAGCGATTGTTCGAGCGAACGATGGAAACGCGTTCGCGACATGCTCCACAACCGCGCCGATCGGCCAGCCTTCTTCAACCGAGCGCGCGTTCCACTGCGCCTCGGAGAGGTGCTCGGCGATCGCGATCAATTCATCGTTGAGACGCTCCAACTTCGATGCCAACTCGGTTGCCCGTTGGCTTCCTGGCTGAGCTGTCATGTCGCGCATCGTGTTCCTCCTAATGATCAAACGCTGCGGAATATCGCCGGAATGAGCGGTTTATGCGGGTTTTGCTACGACGATGAGCCGGTGCGTATCGACGCCATACGGCCAGCACGTCACGAGCGTCACACGCTCTTCCGGCATCGGCGCCAGATACTGTCCAGCCGCCAGGCGATCGGCGAGCGGGACGCCAACGTCTTTGCGATAAATGATCTCGGTGATGACGTAGCGATGGGTCGCCGCAGGCGTGGTGAGGAGCACCTCGTCGCCCAGCTTCGCGTTATGGAGATTCTTGAAGACCTCGCCCTTCCAATCATCATGACCGCTGATCACGATGTTCCCGCCCTCACCCGGATTCGCCGACAGGGCGTCATGCCCTGCCGCGTAATCCGCGACCTGTAGCTGTCGCACCGACCGACCTTCGATCGTTACGATCTGATACCCAACATCAACGACATTGGTGTCGATCCCGACTGACGAGATCGTTATGTGGGTCGCGCTCGGCAAGGCCGGCGTCGGAGTCGACGCCGGTTGAGGAACCGCCGTCGCCGACGCTTGGGCCGGAGAGGCCACGATCGGAGGGACCGCGTTCGTTCGAGCATGGGTCGCAGTGGGAGCGGCGGTCGGAGTCGAGGTCGGTACCGGCGCTTGCGTCGCGAGCGCCGGAATCGTCACCGGTGTTGATTCCGCCAGTTCGGACGCATCGATCATCGCACCTGCGTCGTGACTGGAGCCGGCCGCGCCCATCAATACCATCAGGGCCAGTCCCAGGAACAAAACCCCAAGAAGGATCAGCAGTTCCCCAGGCCCACTACCGCCTCTCTGAGTCGGATGATTGTGCTCGAACTTCGACATCTGCTCTGCCCGGTTTCATGGTGAAATCGCGAAGCACGTTGGGCCAGGGTCAGGAGCAGCAAGAGCCGGCACTCACCCCAACCAGACCGCTAAGCGGTAACAGTGACGGTCCCCTTCATGTACGGATGGAAGGTGCAGTGGTAGGGGAACGTGCCGGCCGTGTCCATAACGTGTGAGAACTGCTTCTCCGGCTGGATCGGCCCGGAATCGAACGACGTGCCGTCATCCGACGTCACGGTATGTGCCGCACCGCCGGTGTTGGTCCAGGTGATGGTCGTCCCGACCGCGACGTGCAGGTCGTTTGGCTCGTAGGTCCAAGTCTCATAGTTGAGGCTCGGTTCAACGATCTTGACGTCCTCTGCCGATTGCGTCGCGCTTCCGGCCTGTGTCGCTGACGCGACCGGCGTACGACTCCCGCTGGGGGAAGCCAGCGAGGTTGCCGCGGGCACCGGTGTCGAGGCCGATGTTCCGGCAGCGGTCATTGTCATACCGGGCATGTTCGCGTGGTCAAGTGACGTGGCAGCCGTTGCTCCCGTGGCCGGCGCCTCTGTGGTCGTCGACACGGTCGTGGCGGAACTTCCACTGCCGCAGGCGGCCAAGAACACGCCTGACAGGCCGACGCCACCGACCAGCGCGCGACGCAGGAACTGCCGGCGAGTCCATTGCTCAGTCATTCCGGTCGATCTCCTTTTCACCGTCTGCGGATACGGCCCGGGCGACGCGGGCTTCTGGCCCGCGCCGCTCCGAGCATCAGGTCTACGCGCGCTGCGAACGACGTCGCAGGAGTAGGGTTCCACCGGCAGCGAGTCCGAGCCCGACCGCGGCCAGGACGGCCGTGATGTAGAGCGCGCTATCGGTCATGCCGGACTGCGGGTGTCCGGTCGCCGGCAGGACCTGTCCGCCAGAACCATCGACCGTG
>CALAGB010000557.1 GCA_937891245.1 uncultured Thermomicrobiales bacterium
CTGGCTGTCCTCAGAGTCCCTGTGATCGCCATTACGCGGGCGGAGCTAGCTCGTATGCATTACTGACGATCGGTGCCCGGACGCAGATGGTGCTGGAAGTAAGCCAACGCCTGGACCAGCAGTCGCACCGTGCTCCGGAAAGAAGTTGACATTCACTTCCGATTCGATCGCGTGCAGTTGCTCTTCCAGTGCCAAGGGATCACAAGGCGGAGCGTATCGAAGGATGCAACGACTCGATATGCAAGGCTAGCCTCGCCGGTTGATTCGAAAGGCGCTGGTCTCTACTTGGGACGAAGTGAGCGCTATGGACGGAACTCACGCGAGGTCCGCACTGGGTGACTCGAGATAGACGATCCCGGCATTCCCATCGATCAGGCGGACCCTCGCGTCACCCGTACCGACCACCGCAGGTATCCCGTACTCCCGAGCCACCAGCGACGCGTGGGCCGCGAGGGTGCCGCCGTCGGTAACGATCGCCACGGCGCGCCGAAGAGCGACGTCCAGGCCGGCGTCGTGGCCCGCGCGACTAACACCTCACCCGGTTGGAAGTGGTCGAAGTCCTCGGCCCTCCGGACAATCCGTGCCGGGCCGGTGGCGCGGCCGGGGCTCGCCGGTTGTCCCACGATGGCATCTGGGGGGAGCGTGCCGCCGGTCCGCACGGCGTTCACGACACCCGCGATCGCGCCCTCGGCGAGTGATGCCCGGCCGATGGCGAGGGGCGTGACCAGCCGCCGCTGACGCTCCCACTCGGTGCGGCGGCGCCTGGCGGCCTCCGAGACACCGGCGTCTCCAAAGTCGATACGCCGCGCATCGCCTCCGCACGCGTGAGAAAGAACACATCCTCCACCCCGGCGATCGCGACGTTCGCCCGCAGATGATCGCCGAGACGCGGCGCCCATCGACGCATTAGCGGCCAGCCGAGCGTCAACCAGCGGGCCTGCTCTTCGCGGAGGGTGGCGTACCGCTGCGCCACCTCGAGTAACGTCTCGAAGCGATCGCGCAGAGCTGGGTGGCCGGACAGGGCGGCCCGGCAAGCGGCCTCGGCCGCCGCGCGCTCTGCCGCGAGCTGTGATCGGCGCTCAGGCAGATCCTCGACGGTCTGCCGCCGGTCCAGTTCACCGGCGGTCGGCCAGTACCACTCGACGCTCTGGACCGCGTGCGCCGGAACCTCGAGGTCAGTGCCGGGGAGCCCACGAAGGAGGACATGGACGCTCGCGCCAGTTCGAGCATCGTGATCTGTGGCTCTGCCGCGGCCCGCCATTCTTGCCAGCGAGGGACGTGCGTCGGAGACGCGATTTCACCGGTCCTAGGAATTAGACCGAGGAGGAGCCGCCAGGCCTCCTCTGGTTCACGCGTTCGAAGCATATCTAAGACCGCGAATCGCTGATCCAAGGACGCTGCCGTCTGAGGTGCCCAGAGCAAGAAGATCTCATGCAAGCTCTTTGCTGGGCTGTCGTTTCGGATGATCGTCGGTGCCAATCGGGCGAGCCGAGCGAGTGTCAGCGCGGCCCGGCTCAGAAAGGTGGGTGACCAGGCGAGCGTTTCCAATGCCCAGAGGAGTCCAACGTAGGGGGTGTCTACGAATGAACTGTGGTCCTGGTCAGCATTCGGGAAGAGGCGGAGGATTGGGCGAGTTTCATCCACGAGTGCCGCATCAATGGCATCGAGAAATCGGTCTGGTGCCGCTTCGGCTAGAAGTGGCAATACATCAGAGAGCGAGGCCCAGTTGCTACCACTACTGTCCTCATTCGCCCGTGAAACGATCGCGCCGACGATACGCTCCGCCCATTCGATGATCGTCAGCCCGTCAGCCGTAACAGTACTCGGACTACCAGTTTGCATGAGGGCAAGGCTTTCTGCGAGCCCTTTCCGGAGCCGCGGTGAGTACATGCGGGCATGACCGCGTATCTGCGCCATCCATCGCTGCTCGTTTGGTAGCTCCCCAGCCGGGTCACGTTCACACAACACGGTCACGCATGATTCTCCAAAGCAGCGGAGATCATCAGCGGTGAGAAACCGGGCCAATAACGGCCAGGCATCAGCCTTCGACACGAGATACCACGCGGTATCGGTCTGACGAATGGGTGGATCGGAGTGGTTGGCCCATCGAGAGAGCGTCCGCACCAACTCCTGATAGGGTGCGTTTGCCAACATGGCGAGTACTTCACGATCACCCGTTTGATCCTCCGTCCAGCCTCCCGCAAGGAGGGCTGGTAGGATGTCGTGCGCATGACTTGGATGAGCCCACGCGGGGGTATGTAGGTTCGGAGCGAGGGCAAGTCTCCGGCGCAGCGAGAGGAGGCTTCGGCGAGCAATACCTGCCAATTCGCCTGCCTTTCGCTCGGGGAAGCCCATACCGAGCAGCGCCTTCTCCGCCGCGGTTCGATTAGGCCGCGGCAGGTCCAGCATCTTGCCTGAGGGAAGGCTCTCTCTACCTTGGGTGATCAAGACATGGTGGCCGCCGCGCACGGCGGGGGCAACGTCTACCCTGTCGAAGGTTGGAATTAGGAAAAGTGGCGACTCCACCGCAACTGCGCGGCCCCACTCGAGAATGTCATGAACCACCAAGGCCCGGCCCCAAACTTGTTCTCGTTCCGTCTCAGCTAGAAGGTCGATTGCGGCGGCGGCGAACGCAAGGCCTTCCTCGGGCGAATCAGCGCGTATCTCGAGAACACTCGGCTCGCCAGCTATCCATTCCAGAATCCGTTCTGCTATGTGATGTCGGCCGGCAATTACCAACTCAGGTACAAAGGCCGGGCAGGTAGCCTCGCTCCAGTTCTTCCAGGCTCCTTCGAGGGTCACCTAGGTGTGCAGCCCTTTTCCAAGGTGTTCCGAGATCCAGATGTGGACCGCGAACGAAAGTTCGAGCCAGGTCTCAAGGTCGTCGGCGTCGTAGGCTCGAACGTGTTGCCAGCGACCGTCCTTTTCCTTGCCCTCCGCCCACTCACGCTTCGAAGACCAGCGTCGGGGCGCTACAAACACGAAGGTTGTTGTGGCGGGATCAATGCTGCCCGGGCTGTCCGAGCGCTTTTAGTAATCGTCCTCCGCCTTGCCCTTCGGATCGCGATTCGTACCCATTTCCCAAACCGACAGACCCTTCGGTACGAATGCGTTGCCGACCTCTACTTCGACGATGCCGTCCCAGCCGCCGAGTTGCACCCCTTCCCCAGCCCGGAACTCAATCAGCGAGATGTCGTCAACTGTCGCCAGAATCAGCCGACGAATAAGCTGCGGAAGGCGTCCTTGTGCATCGCGCCGGTTCGCCCAGCAATCGAGGTCTGTAGCATCGACAAGCATCCGAGATGGCAATCGGTCCTCCGTACTTTTCGATGACAACGTCAAAGTATTGGATGCTCGGATCATAGCTCAAAAAGCAACTCCCGAACCGGTTAGGAGCCGGCAATCTCGCTTTCGACTACGATCCTAACGCGCTCTGGAGAGGTATGGTGCAGCTTCCATAGGACTCAGATCGCGTCCATTCACTCCAGGCTCGGCACATCATCCCGTTCGACGAAAGGTGGACACACCCACGCTATCGCTATTGTGAGACGCGGCAGGGAAGGCGCGCCCGATCGCCACGCCCGAGCCTACTCCGGTGGCCTTGGCCACAGTCGAGGCAACGCGGATCGGATCGGCGGATGCCCATCACCTGCACGGAGCGTGACTGCGCCTCGTAGCGACGGTAGTCCAGATTGACGGTGGCATCGAAGAGCCCAGTCACCATCAGCAGCATGTCGTTGACCGCCTGCGAGGCGGTAATCGCGTTCAACGTGATGACGCTCGGCTGACGAACTTCGTCATCTTCGACGTAGCGTTGCGCCGCACGCTGTGCTGGTGAGACGGCTTCATCCCGTAGTCGGTCGGACAGAATGAGGCCGTTGCAGAGCAGGCAGCCACCGTTGGAATAGGGCATGACCGGGCGCTCCACCGTGAAGATATCGTCCACTTGGCGAGTGGTCTTCTCGACAACGACCTTGGCTCCCATCTGAAACCCCGGGATGAGATATTGAAAGACGAGCGCGTTGAACACTCGTCGGCTTTGCATCGAATCAGCAGCGAGAAACAGCACATCGGCATCGATTAACCGGGCTGCGTTCTCGGTGTCAACGACATCGCCGACGATCGCCTCGAAGCGGACGCTGGGATTCGCTCGGCGCGCAAGCCGCTGGGCGATCTTCACCTTGTGTTGAGCGAAGCGTGCTCCGATTTGCTGCAGTCGGAGACGTCGGCGATTCGTGAGAAAGGCCCGCGCGTCCCATCGAGTAGCGCCGACCACCCGTGGCAGGTTGGTCAGATCGACCCGCTCAGGATCAATCACGACGATATGACCGACGCCTAGGTGAGCGAGCTGCTGGTTCACTAGTGAGCCGACTCCTCCAGCCCCGATAATGCCGGCCTTCAATGCTTGTAGGCGCTGTTGTCCAAGATCACCAAAGAGGCGGGCATGGCGGTCATACATTCGCTCCACTGCCATCCGGCTGGAGAGCGGTGCGGGATACAGGTAGCGTATGCGGCGACCGATGATCACCACCTCGTCGACGACCTGGCGTTCACCATCTCGCAACCAGATATCCCCAGCCGCTGCGTCCTGGTTGAACACGAGCGCGCCGACTGGACCCCCATTGGTGATGTCGAGCAGTGCTGGGTAGCCCCGTTCGTGCGATGCAAGATCATCGTTGGAGAATTGCACTTGGCCGCAGCCAGCATGGTTGTGCACGGCGAGATAGCAGAGTTGTTCGTCGCCGCAGTATCCGGCGTGCTCTGCGACGAAGCGGGCAGTAAGCGCTCGGTAGCCGCGCTCGCCGGGAACGTAATCGGCACCGTCCTGCGCGAGGAAGAGTTCGCGAGCCAGCAGGCGAGTGCCGCGTTCCGTTTCGCAGATCCCAGCCGCGATCATTGCTCCGTGCTCGTCGCCATCGCCTGGGAACAGGTGAGCCATGAGACGCTGATATAGCGGCTCCGGGAGCCGTAGCGACAATGGTCCTTTCATTGGTTGACGATCCACTGCAGCACCTTCGCAAGCTTGATGGCGGCCGTGTCTTCAGCCGGATTCCATTGGTTCGACCGACGCGAGATCTGAGTTACATCTCTACCGTGCCACTTGGTGCGCGCGAAACCCTGCCCCAGCGCCTGGTTATCCGTCCTTGCTAACGTCGGATCGGTGAAGTGGGGATAGACGTCTGCGTGGGGATACTGAAACGTGATCTGAAAGCCGATCCACGATCGCGCTGGCCGGTACTGGTCCCCGAGAGGGAGATCGCGCACCAGGACGTAGGCGCCTCCAGCATTGTCGGGCTCGACCTCAACTTCGTTCTGCGAGAAGGCCGCGCGCAGTTCGGCGACGGCCTCCTCCACTTCTGGTGTGAGCCCTGCCATCACGAGTTGTCGTCCGGTGTGACGGCGCGGAACTGCTGGTTCGGATGAATCCCGATCGTTTCGTTGTCGCCGATCGGCTTAAGCCTATTGCCGTGAACCTCGAAGAGAGGGAAGTCAGCGCGGATGTTCACCCCTTGGGCGATTGCTGCCGCCTTGATTTCCGCTCCGGTCGCCTCCGGCTTGCCCGGCTCCTTCATGAGATCAACCGGCTTCGTGTTGACTACAATCGAGATGGTCCGGAGATGGGTTGCCTGAACCACTTGGCGTTCCTTTCCGGAGCGTATCGCGCTACCGCTCCCGTACAAGAATCCTCACGTCTGTTGCTACTTCAGCGAGGGCATCGAGCGCAAGAAGGACGCTCGTCCATTTCCGGGCGGACTACTTGCGGCCCTTCTTCCCGGTCCGCTGGCTAAGTGCGCTCCCGGCAGCCGACTTTTCGGCTTTCGTGGCCTTCGGGTCGCGGAGTACCTTGCTAGCGTTGCGAGCGGCCTTCTTACCGGTAGTTTTCGAGTGGGCCATGGCAATCACCTCCCTTTAGCCCTGTGAGCTGTCTGGTTTAGATATCTAAACCCCTGGTTGGAACAGTACACTCCGGCGGTTAGTTTGTCAACCTATACTGGAGTTTGCTGTGGTGTTACTATTGGGCAGGAGTGGAGGAACCCACGATGGCTATTGGAGAACGTGTCCGCCAGCGTCGCGACGAAATGAACATCACGGCCACAGAACTCGCAAAAAGGGCGGAGGTAACAAAAGGCTATGTCTCGCAGATAGAGAATGGCCTGGTGCCACGTCCGTCAGCTGACGTACTCTATCGCTTGGCCAGCGCATTGGGAACGACTGTTGCCGACCTGCTTGGCAAGGAGGTGGTGCCAATTCAGAAGGAGATGCCAGAGAGTCTCTTGAAGTTCATCGAACTGGAAAATCTCCCCAATGAGGACATCGAAATGCTGGCGGCAATCAAGTTCCGTGGGCGTCAGCCGCGAACGGTTGAGGACTGGAGGTTCCTCTATGAGTCGATTAGACGCACCATCACCGAGTGAGTCCTCGTGAGGCGATCGCGACGTTGGCTCAGTCGTGAGGCTCGATCAGTGATGGCGGTTACCGGAGAAACGGATCCAATCACTGG
>CALAGB010000558.1 GCA_937891245.1 uncultured Thermomicrobiales bacterium
CGATCGTGCTCAGCCAGCGCGAGCCGAGGCGGTCCGATAGCCGGCCGGAGATCGGTGCCAGCAGCATCATCGTCGAAACGAGTGGCAGCAGCTTCAAACCGGCGGTCAGTGGCGAATTCGCCAGCACCGTCTGGAAATACCAGCTGAGAATGAACATTGTCGAGCCGCGCGCCACGGCGTTGAGGAGCAGGCTGACGTTGCCGGCCAGAAAGAGCCGGATGCGGAAGAGTGTCGGATCCATCATCGGAAAGGCGACGTGTCGCTCGACGATGACGAAGCTGATCAGCGAGAGCACCCCGATCGCCAGCAGGAGATGCGTTTCGGTCTCACCGGCACGACCCATAACGACGAACGTGAGTCCGATCAGTGCGGTGGTGATGCTGAGCGGGAAGAGGATCATCCCCGGTACGTCGAAACGTGCCGCACTCTCGCGCTCGCCGGTTTCCCGTAGTTGCAGGAACGCCCAGGTGGTCGCGAACAGGCCGAACGGAATATTGATAAAGAAGATATAGCGCCAGCCGAGCGTTTCGGTGATAACGCCGCCGAGGAGTGTTCCCAGGATGAAGCCGCTCACACCGGCCATCATGTTGATGCCAAGGGCGAAGCCGCGTTCCTCGTTCGGGAAGGCATCGGTGACGAGTGCCGTGCTGTTGGCGAAGAGAAGCGCCGCGCCGACGCCTTGCAGGAGCCGGAATATGAGGAGCTCTGATCCGCTTTGGGCGAAACCACAGAGCGCCGACGCGAGTGTGAAGATGGCAAAACCGAGATTATACGGTCGTACGCGGCCCTTGATGTCGGCGAGCCGGGCGATCGGCAGCAAGAGCGCGGTGATAACGACCTGGAAGCCCATGACCATCCACATGATTTGCGCGACCGAGGCGTGAATCGAGCGGGTGATATCGGGCAGAGCGATGGTCAGAATCGAGCTGTCGATCGAAGACATCAGGACGCCGACCGTCGTGTTGATCAGCACTACCCACTTGTACGCCAGCCACGGTCGATCGGTTCCCTTCGCGCGCATGCGTTTGGCCCCCTACCTACTCGCCGCGCCGCCTCGAACATTCGTTTTCGCACAGTCGAGTTGCGGCTGTCAAGCGATTCGCGCGCTGCTGGGCATCGTGAGCTGGTCGATGTCTGAGCCGGTGAGATACAGAGCCCCGGGATGATCGCCTTGACATCCCGGAATCACCCCGCTCGGAGAATCCAGAGTAACTGAGTCGGAAGTCAATCCGACGTTACGAATCCGAGTAATCCCAACTGTCCGCATCCAACGCGTCTGTCGTCGCACCATAGGCCGCGACAATCTGAGCACCGCTGTGCCGGAAACGCCACACCCGGCTTATCTGCTCGATCCTGGTGGTGCTGATCACCGGTGCCTCCGTTTTGGCGGCCGGTCCGACGGCTTTGTTCGCCTGACGGTGCCGCACATCGTGCGCGCCGTGATCGGTCCCGATTACCGCTGGGTGCTCCCCTACTCGTTCGTCGCCGGTCGAGTCGTCGTTCGCCCGGCCGGGCTTCAAGTCGGCATCATCACCGCGCGCATCGGCGCGCCGTTCCTCATCTACCTGGCACGGCAGCGAAGGGTGGCCGGGTAGATGACGATCGCGCGCGGCGCCAGCCGCACCCTGCGATCGGGCCCCATCGTTCTGCGGACGCGCTTCTTCACCCTGCGCGTGAATTACTGTGTGCTGCTCCTGGCGATCTGGGCGATGACCCTTGGGAGCGTCCACATCCCCTTCGTCGACGTCTTCAAATCAGTCGCCGGAGAAGGCTCCAAAGATCAGGAATTCATCGTCCGCTCGCTCCGGTTGCCGCGCGTGATCTACGCTATGCTGGTCGGGGTCGCTCTGGCAATGTCGGGTGCCGTTTTCCAGGGGCTGGTGCAGAACCCGCTCGTCTCACCGGACATTACCGGCATCGACAGTCTGGACCGTTACCGGACGGAACAGCGCATTCCTGCCGGCCGCCGCGTTTGCCGGTGCACCCTATATCTACGGTCGCCTCGTGCCAATCCTGCAGGAGATGAGCAAGACGATCAGCCAGTCGCGGGCGGATGTCGTTTAACGTTTTGGTCCTGAAGCGGAGCGACCTCAGCGGAGGATGCTCCGCTCTGGTCGTTGTCTACCGATCGGGTGGGCCGGGGATGTCGAGAATCTGCTGATGATACTTCTCGCTGATGGCGATGAGTTTCTCCATATCGAACGGCGCCGGTTCCGGTAGATGCGCCACGTCCTCGACGGCGATTCCCACTTCCTTGAAGAAGCCCTCCATTTCGGCGGCCGGTGACAGCACCGCGAGCAGCCGCCCGCGGTGCGCACCAACGTTGTGGTACGTATGGGGGGCGTTGCTGGGAACGTAGACAACCGAACCGGCGCTGGCTCGGTTCGTCACTCTCTTACCATCGCGGATCGTCGGGAACTCGAACTCGCCCTCGATGACGTACCAGCTCTCCTCGGCGGGGTGCGTGTGCAGCGGCGGTCCACCGCCCGGCGGCGTGCTGATCTCGATGACGAGGTCGCGCCCCTCGGTCTCGGCGCCGGTGACCTTGAAGGTGACCAACTCCGGTCCGATGAGGTAGGCCTGTCCCTCCCCTGGGTCTGTCGCGATAACTGTTAGCTCTGCAGCGGCTGTCATGAGAATCAATCCCTTCGGTCTCGTCGGTTCCAGGAGTCTTGTTCGCTCGTGTAGGCGAGGCAGCCGCCCTCTTACCCGCCAGCATCTCCTTCCCCGCCCGGTCTGAAAGGCCGTGCGCCGCGCCCCCATGCCGCCCGATAGACCGCGATGACATCCGGAATCAGATCGTCAAAGCGAGCGGATCGATCCGGAACCACCGTCCCCTTCCCAATTCGTTCGGCGACAATGCCGTGCCGAGCCGTTAGGAGAATGTCGAACGCTCGTTCCGGCGACATGCCTGACTCCATGACTCCGGCCTCGATGACCTCCGCCAGCCCACGCCGCGCGCTCTCCAGGAGCTCCCGCACAGCCCGCTTGTTCTCATCGGATGGCACAAACCCCGGGACCGGCAGATCGAGCGCCAGGTGGTAAAGTTCGGGATGGTCCTCGGCAAAGGTCAATCGGTTCTCGAACCAGGCGCGCACTCGCTCCCAGTCAGGTCCATGTTCGGCGAGGGCACGGTCGTCGCCCTCACGCATCAGTTGAATCGCGATGCCGAACAGGGTGTCGTACATGTCCGCCTTGCTGGGGAAGTACTCGGCGAGGGATTGCGGCCGCATCCCCACGCGGCGCGCCACTTCACGCAGATTGAGCGCCGCGACGCCCTCCTCGCGCATGATCGCCCGAGCCGCGTCGAGGATCGAGGCGATGACCTCCTGGCGGATGCGGCGCCTGCGCTCCATCGCCGGAGATATTTCTTCTGGCGCTTCGCTTGTCATTCGCCTACTCCTTACCTGACATTGACAGGAATATCTGACATAAGGAGGATGCGCGGCGTTCGAACGGCTGTCAAGAGACCGGATCGCCCGATCGTACGCCGCCTGGCGCGTCGGTCTTGACGGCGTACCGGATTCACCTTCGCTTCAAGCGGCGGGGAAGAGCTCGGTTTATCCCTTGCGCGCGTAGGAGCGTGATAGACTCGCGACATCATGACCGGTGGCGAGCACGCGGAGTTGTTGAAGATGACGAGACTCCCCTTCTGGAAGATGAGCGGTGCTGGGAACGATTTCATCGTGATCGATGCTGAGGCGTGCGACGGGCTCGATCGCGCCTGGCTGGCGCGGCAGCTCTGCCCACGGGCGTTGTCGGTCGGTGCCGATGGGGTGATTCTGATCGAGCCGGTCGATCGCGAGCAGGTGCGGATTCATTTCTATAATCCGGACGGTTCGAACGCCGAGATGTGCGGCAACGGCAGCCGCTGCGCGGCGCGCTATGCCGTCGATCGCGGCTTCGTCGATCCGGGGCGCTTCCGGCTGCTGACGGATTCCGGCGATCTCGAGGTGCTTGCCGGCGACGGCGCGTTTCAGGTTGCGATGCCTCAGCCGGAAAACGTGCAGTTCGATCTGCTGGAATTCGAAGAACAGGGCGAGCGCTTCGTCGTGCATGGAGTCCGTATCGGTGTGCCGCACGCGGTCGTCGTGCTGTCCGATGTCGAGCGTTTCAGCGATGACGATCTGACACGAATCGGCCGCCGTCTGCGTCACGATCCGCATTTCCCCCAGGGGACGAATACCAATTTCGTCTCGCTCCGGCCGGGAGAGCCGCTGCGCCAGCGGACGTATGAGCGCGGCGTCGAAGCGCTCACCAAGGCGTGCGGCACCGGCTCGACGGCGACCGCCTTTGTCGTGACATCGCGCTTCGACCAGAATTGGCCGGTCGGTTTACAGGTCGATGGCGGGCGGCTGTCGGTCGATCAGCGAGACGGGCGGCTCTGGCTTTCAGGTGACGCCCGTCTGATCGCGACCGGCGAGATCGAGCCGGATGCGTTCGCCTGGTGAGCGGTTGAGCGACGGGTATGGCTGAGCAGCGGGAGCGCAAGCTTTACACGGTCGATGAGGCACGCGCGTTCGTGGAGACGCTTCGTCCCTGGCTGCTGGAGATGCGTGAACGGCGGCGCGAGATTGCCCGCGAAACCGAGGCGCTCCGCGAACTGACACCCGAGATGCGCGGTAACGGCCACGCGCCGGAAGTCGCGCGCCGCGAAGGACGTGTCGCCGATTGCGTCGAGGAGATCGGCCGGCGGCTCGCCCAGATCGACGAACTCGGCATCGAGGTCAAGGACCTGGAAACCGGACTCGTCGATTTCTACTCGCTGCGCGATGGCCAGGTTGTGTTCCTCTGCTGGGCTGTCGATGAACCAACGGTCGCCTACTGGCATGACCTGACCGCCGGCTTCCGCGGGCGCCAGCCGCTCGATCCGTAGGGCAGGTCACATCGTCGTCGACCACGACGAGACAGTCGCACCGCTATCCCTGTCATTCTGAGCCGCAGCGAAGAATCTCCATCCCGTATCCCTGAAGCTTCGTTACTGGAAACGGGGCAGAGATCCTTCACTGTGGTTCAGACCGACAAGGGACGCAATTGTATTGTGCGTGAAGGCGTCCTCGTAACGATGCGCTACTTCGCGCCTGAGCGCACCCCGCGGTTGTATTCGCGCCGCAAGGTTGCGATGTTCGACAGATTGATCCCTTTCGGACAGACCGCCTGGCACTCACCTTCGTTCGAACAGCTGCCGAAACCTTCAAGGTCCATCTGCGCCACCATACGCACCGCGCGACGGGAGCGTTCCGGATCGCCCTGAGGCAGGTTCGCCAGCTGGGTGATCTTGGCACCGACAAAGAGCACCGCCGAGGCGTTCTTACAGGTCGCGACACAGGCGCCGCAGCCGATGCAGGCGGCCGAATCCATCGCGGAATCTGCCGACTGACGCGGCACCAGAACCGCATTGGCATCGGGAGCCGCGCCGACATTCGATGAGACGTAGCCCCCGGCGGCGATGATCCGATCGAAGGCGCTCCGGTCGACCGTCAGGTCCTTGATGATCGGGAAGGCACGCGCCCGCCACGGTTCGATGGTGATCGTGTCGCCATCATTAAAGAAGCGCATATGCAGCTGGCAGGTGGCCGTGAAGCTATTCGGTCCGTGCGGTCGCCCGTTGATGACCAGGCCACACATGCCGCAGATCCCCTCGCGACAGTCGGAATCAAAGGCGATCGGGTCTTCGCCGCTCAGAATTAGCTGTTCGTTGAGCACATCGAGCATTTCGAGGAACGACATGTCCGGCGAAATGTCGTCGACTTCATACTCGACCATCTGGCCCGGTGTGTCGGGCCCCTGCTGTCGCCAGATAAGCAACGTGAGTTTCATGCCGCGTGACCTGCTTCCTTCCATACTGCTCGCTCTTCGATCCTATTTGTAACTTCGCTGCGACGGGTGCACGAAGGCGAACTCAAGTTGCTCTTTGTACAGCAGCGGTTGCTTCCCGACCCCCGCGAATTGCCAGGCACCAACGTACGAAAACTCGTCGTCGATGCGCAGCGCTTCGCCATCGGGTGTCTGGCTCTCCTCGCGGAAGTGGCAGCCACACGATTCGGTTCGATGCAGGGCGTCGATCGTCATCAGTTCGGCGAATTCGAGATAATCGGCGACCCGACCGGCGTACTCCAGGTTGTAATTCTTGTTGTCCGGCGTTCCCGGTACGATGACGTCGTGCCAGAACTCTTCGCGTAGTTGGGGGATGCAGGCGAGCGCGCGACGCAGCCCCGCCTCGTTGCGCGACATTCCGACCTCGTCCCAGAGCAGGTGTCCGAGCTCACGATGAAAATCGCGCGGCGTGCGATGACCGTTGACGGCGAGAAGTGCGTGGATGCGCGCCTGCACCGCCTCGGCCGCTTCGTCGAACGCCGGGTGCTCGGTACTCACCGGTTCGGGCGACGCGTTGGCGATGTAGTTGGCGATCGTGTACGGCGCGATGAAGTAGCCGTCGGCCAGCGCCTGCATGAGCGCGCTTGCGCCCAGCCGGTTCGCCCCATGGTCCGAGAAGTTGGCCTCGCCGAGTACGAAGAGACCGGGGATCGTGCTCTGCAGGTCGTAATCGACCCAGAGCCCACCCATCGTGTAATGGATCGCCGGAAAGATGCGCATCGGCGTTTCGTAGGCATCCTCGCCGGTGATCCGCTCGTACATCTCGAAGAGGTTGCCGTATTCGCTGCGAATGTACTCCTTGCCACGGCGCTGGATCGCATCGTGGAAGTCGAGATAAACCGCCAGTCCGCTTTCGCCGACGCCGCGCCCCTCGTCACACACCTGTTTGGCGTTGCGCGACGCGACGTCGCGCGGCACGAGGTTGCCGAAGCTTGGGTACTTGCGCTCCAGGTAATAATCGCGGTCTTCGGGCGGAATCTGATTCGGCGGCCGCCGATCGCCGGCCTGCTTGGGGACCCAGATGCGCCCATTGTTGCGCAGGCTTTCGCTCATCAGCGTCAGCTTCGACTGATGATCGCCGGTCACCGGGATACAGGTCGGGTGGATCTGGGTATAGGCCGGGTTGGCGAAGAAGGCGCCCCGTTTATGGGCGCGCCAGGCGGCGCTGGCGTTCGAGTTGACCGCGTTGGTCGAGAGATAGAAGACGTTACCGTAGCCGCCGGTTGCCAGCACCACGACATCCGCCGCGTAACGTTCTATCGCGCCGGTGATCAGATGGCGGACAACGATGCCGCGCGCCCGGCCGTCGATCGTAATCAGATCGAGCATCTCGCGGCGTGGGAAGGTCGTTACCGTGCCAGCATCAACCTGCCGCATCATCGACTGATAGGCGCCGAGCAGCAGCTGCTGGCCCGTCTGGCCGCGCGCGTAGAAGGTGCGCGAGACCTGGGCGCCACCGAATGAGCGGTTCGTGAGCAGGCCGCCGTATTCGCGCTCGAAGGGAACGCCCTGAGCGACCGCCTGATCGATGATGTTGACGCTCAGCTGGGCGAGCCGGTAGGTATTCGACTCGCGTGAACGATAGTCCCCGCCCTTGATCGTGTCGTAGAAGAGGCGCCAGACGCTGTCGCCGTCGTTCGGGTAATTCTTGGCGGCGTTGATTCCACCCTGGGCGGCGATACTATGGGCGCGCCGTGGACTGTCCTGAATGCAGAAGCTCAGGACGTTGTAGCCGAGTTCGCCGAGCGACGCCGCGACCGATGATCCGGCCAGACCGGTGCCGACGACGATGATCGTGCGCTTGCGCCGGTTATTCGGCGCGACAAGCTTGTATTCGTCCTTGCGATGCGCCCATTGATCCGCCAGCGGGCCTTCTAGCGGCGGCTGCGGGCGCCAGTCGTTATTCGCAACCCGAAAGATATCTTGCTCGACCGGTCGCTCTGGGGCGAGCACGTCTGTTTGTACCACCATCACTCAACTCCAAACGAAATAGACCCAGAGCGGCAACGACAAGAATGCCGCGGCCATGATCACGGAAATGATTCGGCCAGCCTTCAACAGCACCGGGGTATAGCGTGGGGAATCGACGCCCAATGAATTGAGCGCGCTGGTGAGCCCATGCCAGAGATGTATTCCGATCACCGTGAGACAGAAGACGTAGAAGATCATGATCCACGTACTGCTGAACTGGTGCGTGATCAGCCGGTAGATATCTCGAACGCCGGGCGTGCCGTCGGCCGGATCGGTTACCGGGTAGTTCGGACCGTACTTAAACTGAATGATGTGGACGACAACAAAGACGAGGGTGATAAGGCCGGAGAGGATCATCGAGGTGGATGCGAAGCTCTTGCGGCTCGGTTTACCCGCCCAACCGCGACCGAAGAGTCGCCGGGTCGACTGATAATACGGGACCGGGCGCGCCGCCCGGTTCTGCACATAGTTGGAGATCGCTTCAATCACGTGGATCGCGAAGATCGCCAGCAGACCGATCTCGGCCGGGACGAGGAACGGATTCACAATGAGCCAGTGCGAATAGCCATTGAGCTCGCTCGGACCGACGAAGAGCAGCAAGTTCCCGATTAGATGGAAGATGAGGAAGATGAAGAAGAGGAGGCCAGTGACGGCCATCAACGTCTTCACCCCCACGGTCGAGGTGAAGTATGACTTACGGCGAGCCGGCTTTGGCGTCGTCGCTATCTCGAGCGGAGGGTCAGTCGAGCGCGGGGAAGTTCCTACCATATCTCCTCGTCCAATCGGTGCGCGCACCAAACTACCAGCCCGTTTCGGATCACGGCGGGCCGATGCAGACTATCCTTGAACACGACACACGGTTTCTGTGCCCCTATCTCCTCCGGAGCGCTGCGGGAAGCGCCCGTACCATATCCATCATAACCTTTGATTCAAG
Organism: uncultured Thermomicrobiales bacterium; assembly: GCA_937891245.1. GTDB lineage: Bacteria > Chloroflexota > Chloroflexia > Thermomicrobiales > Thermomicrobiaceae > CALAGB01. The sequence goes on from CALAGB010000558.1 coordinate 8,783, forward strand.
GAATCTGAATGGTTTGCGGGCTTTTGAGGC
>CALAGB010000559.1 GCA_937891245.1 uncultured Thermomicrobiales bacterium
GCTGGGGAGCGTCGGCGCGTACGGCTGCTACGCCGGGCTGCATGATGCCGGACCGATCGCGGCACTCGCGCTTGAGCTCGCACCGGTGGTCGGTGCCATCGCGCTCGGGCTCACACCCCGCCGCTATCAGACACCGGCGACCTGGGCGATCTTTGCTATGAACTGGGGACTCATCATCGTCTACGCGTTCCACGTCGTGAACGGACTGCCGGTTCCCGGTCCATCGTTGGGCCCGTTCGACTTCGTCTCGCCCGTCGTTTTCATCGCCAGTGCCGCGCTCCTCATTGCCGTGCAGAGCGTGTCACACCTGCAAATGAACGGGCGACTCAATTTGCCGGGACATTGGATACACTAAGGATTGGAAACCACGGTGACGGGCCACCCACGCGGACAAACCGTCACCGTGGTTTCAACTATGCCAAATATGTTGATATCGCCAGGTTCGGGCGGAGATTCAGCATTCCGCTATCAATCCTCAATCATCTTCTGTAGACTTCGCGCCAACGTGTTCCTCTTCACATCACACTGCTCTCCGGGACTGAATCTCTCCCGGCGGCCGTGGCGATCGTTGGTGACGTCGAGTGGACAGGAGGTATTCCCCATGGCGGTTATTGCGCACGTTCTGCTTCGCGGAGTTTCGCCGGAACTGTATAATCGGCTACGCGCCGAGGCCAACTGGCTCGAAGAGACGCCGGAAGGCGGCTGCGCGCACCTGACCTGGTGGGAAGGGGACGATTGCCATAACGTCGATGCCTGGGAGAGCGAAGAGGCCTTCAACGCCTTCGGCGCCGACCGGCTCGGTCCGGCGATGGCGCGGGTTGGTGTGAACATCATGCCCGAGGTGACCTTCCATCCGGCCCATGAAGTCTTCACGCCATACGTCCTACGTATGACAACGTAATCCGCGGCCCGAACATCAGACGCAAAGGGACGCCGCCTCCGATCGGAGGCGGCGCGATTGCACGTTGTGGGTCGCGAGCGGTTAGGCGCGAGATGGTTCGCCGATGTGATGCGTTCCGACCCCCTCGCCTCCGAAGACGCGACCAGCCTTCCACGGAACTCCGAGCGCCGGCAGCAGGTAGCGATCGAGACCCCAGTACCCGGCGACTTTCCAGCCGAGGATGATGAAGACGCTCAGTCCGAACAGAACCGGGTTGCTGCTGGCGGTACCCGCGAGCAGGTAGGAGAAGTTCATCACCGTGCCGAAGAAGGCGGCGATGGCGACCAACGCACCGACCAGCAGTCCGAGCCCGACCAGAAATTCACCGATAGCGATGAGCTTGGCGAACCAGGTGTACCACTCGTGATTCAGCATGTACTGCAGCAGATCGCGGTACCAGGCGTAGGTGATCTTGGGCGAGCCGGTCTGCGGCACTGCCGTCGCGCCGGTCCAGTAGCCCTTGAGCGCCGTGCCACCGTCCATCCAGGCCGACGAGCGCAGCTTTTCCTCACCAGCGGTGAGCCATTCGCGGCCGATGAAGAAGCGGAGTGGCAGCCAGAGCAGCGACCAGTAGACGTTTCCGCTCAGCAGTCGCCAAAAGCGCGGATCTTCGGTCTGACCCTCGGTCGCAGTGACATCGCCGAACTCGGTCGAAATGCCGCGCTCCGGCAGTTGGCGCGCCTGGTAGAGCCCGCTCGCCACGATGAGCGCCAGCAGCGCGTAGGTGAAGATGGCGGAGTTGCTGTACGCCTCCGAATCCCACCAGTTCTTGTTAAAGAGCCCGTCGGCAAAGATCCAGCTCAGGAGGATGAAGAGTACCGCCGAGATAGCGGTGAGTAGATAGGTTCGTGAGCGTGTCATCGGTCTCCCCTTTCTCAATAAATCCGTCACTACCAGGTGTCGTTCAACGTTCAGGTGCGCTCATCGCCCAATCGGTGGCGAAGTCATCGAGCGCGGCGGGTGGTCCGGACAGTTGCAAGCGTTGCGCGAGCCAGCGGAACGCCTCAGCCTCACTCGTGCCGTGGATGACGATGAGCGCTCGCGGCACGCCGGGTTCCGAGGAAACCACGGCCATGACGACCCATTGGTCCGGTGAAGGTCGCAGCAAAACATAGTCGGCCGATTCTCTGCCGGCGTGGTAGACGCCCTGGCGAATAACCGGCAATTCCGCTATTCGAGCTTCCTTTCCTGGCTTCAACAGTTCCGTCGGAACTCGCGTGCTCATGATCAACCTCTTCAAATCCGGCCGCGCCCCGCTGGCGTTACCTCTATCCTGTTCCAGTGAGAAACATAACATCGACCAACTTCCGGATTCGTTGCACGACGCCGAGGAACGTTACAAAAACGTGCCAACGAACCGGCTGAGAAAACGCTGCTGAATGGGGCGATGATTTGGCGCGAACCGGTCACGTCAACCGGTCGTCGCACATGCTTTGGCCTCGCGCGACAGCGTGCGGGCGCGCCAAGGGACTCCCGAGCGGGGCGCGGAACGGACCCCGATCGCTTAGCCGGCCCGCCCGTTCGTCACCGCGTGCACGTATGTCGTCGTCCCAACGCGATGCAGCTGCAGGCGCGGTGAAAAACCGTTCGGATGTCGCCGGGCTGGCACAACCTCGATCGTGTCGGGCGCTGGCGATTCGCTGGACGGCGCGCGTAGCGTCTCCCAGAGGACACGGCCATCGATCCAGGTGGGAACGTCGAGGCCGAGCAGCGTCAGAATCGTCGGCGCAAGGTAGATACCGCCGGACGGGAGCGTGCTGACGGCGTCTTCGCGGAAATCAGGGCCGACCGCCGTGGCGAAGGCATGTAGATCGTAGGGTGAGGCCGAGCCGTGGGTCGAGCGAAGCGCGCCCTGCGCTGTGAGCGCCGCGACGGTGCCCGGCACGCCATGCGCGTTTGATGCATCGGACCAGGTCGGGCTGACGATGAGAAGCGGCGCGCGATCGTGGGTGATCCCGTTCCAGAGCGAGGCGAGCGGCAAGACGCCGGGCAACTGTGCCATTTCAGGCGTGCCGCCGAAGACCGCCCCGGCCCAGGGCTGTTCCTGCATCCAGGCCACCAGCGGCGCCAGTTCGCGCGCCGTCGGGGTGGGAGCGCCCGGCGCCGGATAGATGAGATCGCTGGCGGTCGTGACGTCCGGCAACCTGCCGAGATCCGCCCGTGCCCGATCGAGCTGTTCCCCGAGCGAGCGATGCGCCGCGACGCTCGAATGACCATGATCGGATATGAGAAAGCAATCGAACTGATCAATCAGGCCCCGCCGCTCGATGCCGGCCATCACCTGTGCCAGCGCAGCATCGCAGGCACGGAGCGCGGCGGCGGCCTCGGGCGTGCCGAGTCCGTGGAGATGCAGCGAACTATCCGGCTCACTGAGCCAGAGGACGATAACCGCGATCTCGTCGTCGTCGAGATAGAGATCGGTAACGGCACGCGCCGCGTACATGAGGTGCTCGCGGCTGGGCGCGTCGACGGCCGGCACCTCGCCCAGCTTGTCGCGCAAGGCGTAGAGATCGGCACGGCCGTAGGCGGAGTGGGTGTTGACCAGCCGATACGGCTGGGTCCGCGTCCAGAGGAAGGCGGCGCCGGGCGAGGAGGTGGCGGCGACCGCCAGCCGTAGTCCGCGCTCGGCGAGCAGATCGGCAAGCGTCGGGACGATGATGGCGCGCCCGCCGCTGCCGCGATCGAGTGCCTCGATATGGCGATAATCGGACGTATCGATGATGCCGTCTTCGGTCGCACCGTTGATACGCATCACATTGGCGACAACGCCATGTCGCCCCGGCGTCGTGCCGCTCGCCAGACTCGACATATTCACGCGCGTCTCGCTCGGATAAACCGCGTGGTGCTCGCTCAGCCGTGTGCCACGCGCGATCAGGCCGCTCAAGGCGGGCATCAGCTCGGCATCGACCAGATCGGGCCGCATCCCATCGAACCCGACGATCAGAATCCGTCGCGCTC
>CALAGB010000560.1 GCA_937891245.1 uncultured Thermomicrobiales bacterium
CACTCACCGTCCAGCACTTCGTCGCGCAACCCACCGACGTCTGGGCAGCCGCCTTTACCATCGCGGCAGTTCACGCTGCATGCGCGGCGACCTTCGACGAGGCGTCGCCGAAATCGAAGCTGGGGTTACCGCGCTCGAAGAATCCACGCAGGCACATCTACTGCCGTCAACCGAAGAACACGTGCTGGCGACGATCCAGTCAATGCTCTCCGAGAATATCCCGCACAGCGAACCGGCCGGCGCCGAGCGGCCGGCGCGTGCGCTGGGTGCGCCGGCACCGATCCAACAGCGTGGTGTACTCATCAATTGGCTCGGGATGACAGGACGTTACGTGGAAGCACGCGCCATGGGCGAGTCGTTTTGCATCGCGATGGCGGACGCGCTCGGCGAGCGGCTCCTGTACTCATCCCAGTGCATGTCCGGGCATCTCGGGCTCGGGCATGCCTACGCCGCACTCGGGATGCCGGAGGATGCCCGCCGAATGTATGCGCTGGCCGCCCGCGGATTCGCGTTGATCGGTGATCCCGCCCAGGTCGAGTATGTAATCTGGGTCGAACTGCTAATGGCCGTGATCCGCTACCAGACGGATCGTCTGGGGGAACGCGAACGACTGCGTGCGGACTCGGCGCGGGTGTGGGTGCAGTCAAGCGGTAGTTCCGTCACGACCGGCGGTGACGCCCCGCCGAGTAGTCTGCTCCTCGACCTGATCGAGGGACGTTGGAGTGAAGCCCGCCAACTGGCCGAGGCCCAGCGCAACGCCGCGATCTTGCCGAGTTTCCAGAGCGCAATCCTCGCGCTTGGCATTCTCGCGCGGAATCAGGGCGCGCCGGATCGTGCCTGGGAACAGGTGCGCGCGATCCTCCCAGACGGAGCAGCGACCGAACCGGGGGACTATTACTTCCCCCTCGGACTCGCCACCGTCGCACTCGCCGTCGATCTCACACTGGATGCCGGAGACGTCGACGCGGCCAAAGGCTGGATCGAAACCTATGAGCGCTGGATCGCCTGGAGCGGAGCGGTGCTGGGGCAGGCGATGGCGGCGCTCCTCCGGGCACGCTACTACGCTGCCACCGGTGATCACGATCTGGCGCGGCAACACGCGGTCCGTGCGCGAGCACTCGCCAGCGAGCCGCGCCAGCCGCTCGTGCTGCTCGCGGTCGAACGGATACTCGGAGTACTGGCGATGCGCGACGGCCGCGCCGACGACGCGGAGCGGCATCTCAGCGAATCGCTGAACCTGGCCGAGCGCTGCGCCGCACCGTTTGAGCGAGCGCTCACGCTGATCGCGCAGGCCGCACTGCGTATGACTACCGGTCAGTCGGCCGAAGCGCAGACACTGTTGGACGCGGCGCGCGAGATCGCGCTCGGTCTCGATGCGCATCCGACGCTGGAACGCATCAAGCAGATGGAAGTCTCCATAGGTTCGCTGCGCTCAATGACGCCATCCGGTTCGGTGCTTTCTCCCCGCGAGCGAGACGTATTACGTCTGATTGTCGAAGGAAAGTCGGATCGGGAGATCGCCAGCGACCTCTTCATTAGCCCGCATACCGTGATGCGGCACGTCTCCAACATCCTGGGCAAACTCGAGGTTGAGTCTCGCACCGCCGCCGCGACCCACGCGCTACGCCACAACCTCCTCTGAACCGACCCGACTCGGTGATGTCACCTATATGCCTGCTCCGAGCAATTCCCTGATCTCCGCGATGTCGCGCACCGGCTTCCGGCGCATCCTGTGAATGTGGTTGGCGACCTGGATCAACCGCTGACAGACAGACGAAAGGGGCCCGGAGATGCAGGCACGGAACACGACGTTCGGGATGAGCACTGCAGAGTTCAAGAAGCTGGTCGTGGGGATCGGGCTGCTGGCAATCTCGACGCTCTCACTTCTGACGGCGTCTATGGCCCGCGACGACTCGGACGCGAATCAAACCAGTGATGGATCCGTCACGGTGCTCATCGCCGCGTCAAACGAGCGATTCCGCGGCAAACTGTTGGAGACGAATGTGTATCTCCCGAGCGCGGGGTCGGCGACGATGAGCGCGGTCGCGGGCCAGACGGCGCGCTTCTGGGAAGAGAACCTTCAGCTGCCGGGTGCGATCAGCAGCCGGGTGACCCCCAGCGCGGTGACGCGCTTCCGCGAACAGAATACGTGGCTTCCGGGCAGTAGCGCGCCGGTGGCAAATGACAACCTGCCCGCGATCCAGCCTCCGTACTAGCATGGCACTCCGCATCGTTTGGACTGATCTACCGGCAGGCAGAGTGCACCAATTACCGCAGGATATTCACAGGTCTGGGCAGATTGCCCTGGCCTGTTTTGCTCGGCGGATGGCCACAGCTGTGGTGTCAGCGAGAATCGCAGGCACCTACGAGTTGGGGCCAGGCAAGATCTAGCCGGCGAACGCGGGTTCTTCGACCGGGTAGCGCGCCTTCCAGGCGTCGTAGCCGCCTTCGAGGGCGGCCGCTTTGAAGCCTCTGGCGATCAGGTCACGCGCCGCACGGGCGCTGGTTGCTTCGTTCGGTCAGGTGCAGTAGGCGACAACGAGTCGATCGCGTCGCTCCTGATTGTCGATCCATTCGAGCAGATGATCCGGTTTCACCCGTATGCTGCCCGGGATGCGCGAGGGATCTTCATCGAACTGGGAGCGGGTACGAACGTCGAGCACGATCGGCGGATCGGGGCTGGAGAGCAATTCGGCAAGTTGATCCGGGCTGATACGAGGGATCCGGTGCTCACCGGATTCATCGCGGAAGAGCCCGGATGCGCTGGTTTCGCGTTCCTCTTCGAGCGTCCGATCTTCGACCTGGCGGGCATACCACGCGCCGAGCGGCGAGGCCGTCATGCCATGCACGACCACCGAAACCATCACCACGACGCCGACGACCGATAGGATGTGCTCACCGCTGCCCAGTCCACTGTGAACGACCAGCAGGGCGAACAGCAGCGCACTGAGCCCACGTGGTCCGAACCAACCAATCGTTCGCTGGGCAACCTGGCTGATTCTGGCGCGACGCAACACCAGCCACATTGCCACCGGCCGCGCCACTACAATGACGACTGCCGCAAAGATGAGCATCCGACCGGTCGAGATCGGAAACTGCATCGACGAGATGACCGCGCCAAAGAGCACGAAGGCGAGAAACATCATCATCTCGGCGGTGACATCGCCATAGTCGAGAAAGCAATCACACAGCTCGAATTCCAGCGCGGTGACGGTCAAACCGGCGGCGAAGGCCGCCAGAAATCCGTCGCCGCCGACCTGAACACCGGCGACGTAGGAGACGAGCACCAGTCCGATACCATAGAGGGCCTGATATTCCTTACCGATGCCGAAGCGTTCGTCGGCTTTGCCGATCGCCCAACCGCCCGCCGCGCCCACGACGGCGCCGGCCAGCGGCCCGAGAACGAGGAGTTTCAGAAGGAACTCGCTCCAGTTGAGGAACCCGCCAGCCTGTGAGTTCGCGATCGCGATCAAGATGAGGACGGTCGGAAGCACGACGATGTCGTTCGTGCCAGCTTCGACGTCGAGCGTGCGCCGAATCGAGCGCGGAATACGTTCGTCGCGCAAGACGTCGCGCAGCACGACCGGATCGGTCGAGGCGAGGATCGCGCCGATCAAGATCGAGTCGATGGTTGAAAAGCCCAGCAACAGGTACGCACCCATCGACACCAGCACGATGGTGACGATCGCGCCCGGCCCGAGTGTCAGGATCGGTAGAACCCAATCATCGCCAACTTCATCGAGCCGGAGTTTGAGCGCGTCGATAAAGAGCACGAGCGCCAGCGTCAACGTCGCCACGACTTCCAGCGACGGGTCATCGGGTGTGAGGGAAAGCACGCCAAAGGCGCGGTCGCCGAGTAAAATGCCCAGCCCGAGAAAGATAATCGGGAACGAAAGCGGCGCGCGTTGCACGACACCAGACGCGAGCGGTGCCAGCACCAGCACCGCTCCAAAGAGCGCGAAGGCGGTAATCAGATCGGGCATTATTTCAGCTTCGTGCCGGCGGGAAGCTGGTCGCTCACGGCACCGTTATTCCGCTCGGCAACTGAATCGACTTCAACCCCGGCTCGATCTCACCACGTCGATCTTCGTACCACGGTGGCAAGCGGATGCCGGTCGCCAGCTGATCGAGCGGCTCGTCGAGGGTGAAGCCGGGGGGATCGGTCGCGATCTCGAAGAGAATACCGCCCGGCTCACGGAAGTAGATCGACTTGAAATAGCTTCGGTCACGTACCTCCGTGACGTGCATCCCGGCGGCAATCAGCTGTTCGCGCCACTCCAGCTGCTCGGCATCATCGCGCGTACGGAAGGCGACATGATGCACCGTGCCCGGGCCTTCGGTCCCTTGCGTGCCCTCCGCATCGACAACCAGATCGACGATCGAGCCGAGCATCGACGTCCCGGCGACGAACCGATTAATGCGGTCGCTCTCTCCCATATGCCGGAAACCGAGCAGATCGGTCAGTACCTCGGCGGTACGTTCCGGCTGCCGCGACGCGAGCGTCACCCCGGAGAAGCCGATGATCGCCTGCGTCTGCTCAACCGTCCCGTTCCTCACGTTCGTGGTCGTCTCGCTGGGGCGGCTGACCAGCTCACAGACGAGACCGTCCGGATCCTGAAAACGGACGACCTGCTCATCAAAGCGCCGGAACGGACCGTGTGTGGCAACTCGATGCTGCATCAATCGTTCGAGCCAGTAACCGGTCGACCCTTCAGGGATGGCAAACGACGTCGTGGTGATCTGGCCGGTGCCGATCGTGCCTTGCCGATCACCGGGCCAGGGAAAGGTCGTGAGGATCGTGCCGGGGGTGCCGTGCTGATCGCCAAAGTAGAGGTGGTACGTTTCGGGCCGATCGAAATTGACGGTCACTTTGAGCAGGCGCAGCCCTAGCACCGTCGTGTAAAAATCGATATCGCGCTGCGGATCACCGACAATCGACGTGACGTGATGAATGCCGGGTGTCGCCAGTGTCACCGGTCGTCTCCTCTCGCGAGACGCGAACCCGCGTCCCAACGCTATCGCCCATCGAGTGGGACGTTATCTAGTATGACAGATCTGGCGATCCCGGCATTCCGTTTCTACGCCGCGAGATCGATCTCGTGCAGTTCACCGCCGCGGATCATGCGCAGGTTGAAGTTCTGGCGCTCACTGGCTCGTGCCAGCGCTTCGCCGAGGCGGAGCGGGTAGCGCGCATCTTGATCGCCAACGCCGATGACGATATCGCCGGGAAAGACGCCGGCCGCATCCGCTCGGCTCCCCGGTTCGACGTCGGTGACGAGCAGTCCGGTCGCAACGTCTTTGCCGAATCGCGCGCGCATCATCGACGGCAGCAGCACGCCGGTCAGGACCAATCCGAGATGTGGCGTGCGACCGCTGGCGTTCGCCAGCAGCGCCTGCACCGTGTGGGAAGGCACCGAAAGCGCCGTACCAGGACCGGCGACCATGCTGTTGATGCCGATGACCTCGCCATTGGCATCAAAAAGCGGTCCGCCGGAATTGCCGGGGTTGAGATGGAGATCGGAGCGGATCAGCGCGCGTGGATCACGGGCCGTCGGCAGGGCACTGATGATGCCGGCCGTGACCGCGTTTTCGACTCCGAGCGGATGGCCCATCGCCAGCACGAGTTGCCCAGCGCGCAATTCCAGCGAGTCTCCGATCGCCACCGGCTGCGGAGAGCCGTCGACCTGCAGCGCGACAATGTCGTTGCGCGGGTCACGGGCAAACACCTTGCCGGTCGCTTTGAGCCCATCGGCAAAGACGATCTCCGCCGTCTCGCTCTGAACGACATGATGATTCGTGATGACGGTGTTCGGCGCCCAGACGACGCCGCTGCCCGAGCCGCGCCGGCCGTTGCGCACCGCGACGACCGCCGGTCGGATCTGCTCGGAGAGATCGCTCAGCGCCTCCGAGTAAGGAACGAGAAATGCCTGACGTGTTGCGATGACCATGATTTACCGCTCTCCGATCGTGACGGTGACATCGGTTCGCTGACCGGCCCGTACGACCTTGACGACGAGTTGACTGCTGGCGCTGCCCGGTCCGAGCGCGTCCTGCAAACCACTGATGTCGGCCGTATCGCGCTCACCGGCGGCGATCAGCGTATCGCCGAGCAGCAAGCCGGCCTGTTCGGCCGGGCTGTCGGCCTCGACATTGACGATGAGTAGACCGGTCTCCTGGTGCAAGCCGAGCGCCGAGCGGAGTCCATCCGGCAAGCGCACCGGCTGTGTGGCGACACCGAGATAGCCGCGCTTCGTCCCCCGCCCGCTGGAGAGCGCATCGACGACGTGGCTCAACACCTCGTGCGGGATGGCGACCGCCAGTCCGCGTGCCAGATTCGACGTGTTCAAACCGACGACCTGCCCATCGGCACCGAGCAGCGGCCCGCCGGAGAAACCGGGGTAGAGCGTGACATCGGAGCGGATGACGCCCTCGATCGAGCCGCCACGCCAGGAACGAAGCGTATTGCCAACGGCGCTGACGACACCAAGTGAGGCCATCGCCTGATCGCCGCGCGGATTGCCGATCGCCAGCACCAGCTGGCCGATCCGCGCCGCATCCGTACTGAAGCGGGCCGGCGTCAGATCGCTGGCATCGACCTTCAGCAGTGCCAGATCGGTGGCGCGGTCGCGTCCGACCAGGGTCGCCGCCAGTTCGCGTCCGTCGGCAAGACCGACGGTGATGTCTTCGTCGCGATCGACGACGTGATCGGCGGTGACAATCAAGCCATCGGCGCTCCAGACGATACCGGTGGCGCCGAAGCGCGGCCGTCCGCTGACGCGCACGATTGACGGCTGCACACCGGCGACCAGGTCGGCCATGCTATTCGAGAGTTCAACCAGAACATTGGCCGGGTTGTGTTGCTGATCCATGAGTTCTCCTCCGAGATGATCCCACGATGTTCGTGGGTGAAACGGGAACCGGTTGCCGGTCCGCGATGACGTATCTCGAGGATAGTTCCTGGCAGGAGGCGCGGCACCGCCCGTTCCGGCGACCGCAGACCTCGACAAACGGCTAGGTGCCGCTGTGCGGCTATCTACCGTCAAGTGGTAGGGGAGAACGTTCCGGTACGACGCTACAGCACGATCAATCCCTGGCGGGCGGCACGCGCGAGCGCTTCGGCGCGGCTGGAGGCGTCGAGCTTGGCGAGGATCGAGCCGACGTGGAACTTCACCGTATGCTCGCTGATGCCGAGTTCGGTGGCGATCGTCTTGTTTGGCAGACCTTGTGCGATAAGTTGCAGCACCTCGTGCTCACGCCGGGTAAGCGCGTCGAACTCGCCATCCGGCGACGGCGAGGGGCTCGGAGAGGTACTTCGTTCGAGGATGGTACGCACAACCCGACCATCGAGCGTGGTGAGCCCGGCCAGAACGGCATGGAGCGCGGCCACGATCTCGTCGGCGGTCGCATCGGCCAGCAGCACGCCCTGCATACCGTCATCGACCGCACCGGCCGCGATTTCGACCGTCTGGGCAATCAGGACGATCGGCGGGAGGAGTCCGGCGCCGGAGAGTGGCAGAAGGCTCTGAAGCGCGCCGTCGAGGTCGTTACCGGGATCGAGCAAGATCACCTGCGGCGCCAGCAATTCAAGCCGGCTGCCGAGCGCCTCGACGCTTTCCGCCTCGCCGGCCACGTCGAAAGACCGATCGGAGGCGACGACCGCGGTCAGGCCCGTTCGCGTGGTGGGATAGGGCGCCACGACGAGCACGCGAATGTGCTCAGCCGTTTCAATGTCCGTCATGCTTGTCTCCGCTGCTCGCCATTGTCGGTGGGCAGGCATGTTGATTATAGCCACGGCGCCAGTCCGGCCCGCCGGATGCGATAGGATGAGGGAGGCGCCCACGTCGATTCATCGCCGCTCGGGCGACACCGCCCGGTGAGCGGGCGTAACGATCCCGAACGGTGATTGGGCAGGATGCCCGCTTGGGGGAACGATTGCGATGACCCCGAACATGGTCCTCGTCCAGACCCGCCCGGGGGAACGATTGTGATGACCCCGAACATGGTCCTCATCCGGACCTGCTTGGGGGAACGATTGTGATGACTCCGAACATGGTCTTCGTCCAGACCCGCCCGGGGATAAATGCCCGGGCTCCAGTGGCGAAGTCCACTAAAGGGACTAAGAGACATGTACGAAGGCTGCGCAGACCCACACCCTGTCATGTTGAGCTGCGGCTCGGAATGACAGCGGGGCAGCACGGAATGGAGAGATGATATCGTCTCGCCCCAGCCCCTTCAGTGGGCTTTACCGATGGAGCCCGGGCATTTATCCCCGGGCGGGGTGCGGGCGACGACCCGGTCGGGGCACATGATCGATTCCCCCGGACGGGCCACGGGCGCGGTCCCTGTCACCGGCGCGGATCGACGTCCCCCCGGCTGGCATTCTGCAAAGAACCGTTCGGGATCACAAAAGCGTCACCCGAGCACGGTGCGCCGGTCAGGCGAAGACGACATTGGTGATCGTCGCCGGAATCGGCGTGACAGGTTGCAAGGGGATATTCGAAGGGAGTTGATGCGTGCGACATGGACGGACATTACTCTGGGGCTTTGCCGGGACGATCGTGATGACCACGATCCTGCGGCTCAGCCAGGCGCTCGGGTTGACCCGTATCGATCTGCCGTTGATGCTCGGTACGATGGTGACGAGGCGACGCGAGCGCGCCAAGGTTTACGGCTTTCTCATCCATCTGATGAACGGCTGGATTTTCGCCTACGTCTACGCCTCGGCCTTTGAGTCGCTCAAACGCGCGACCTGGTGGATCGGCATGATTATCGGGGCGATCCACGGCCTCTTCGTGCTGACGATCGGCATTCCCATCATCCCGGGGCTGCATCCGCGTATGGCGAACGAAGCGACCGGCCCGGAACCGACCCGCGATCTGCAGCCGCCCGGCTTCATGGCGCTCAACTACGGACAGCAGACGGCGATCGTGACGATGATTGCACACATCATCTTCGGCACGATTCTGGGAACCTTTTATCCGACACGTCACCGCAGGGTCTAGAACGGCGCCTGCACTGTATCAGCATTGGCTAGCGTCAGTGCGGCGTTGATCAGGCCAATGTGGCTGAAGGCCTGCGGGAAATTCCCCAGCTGCTCGCCGGTTTTCGGGTGGATCTCTTCGGACAGCAGGCCGAGATCATTGCAATGATCAAGCATCGCCTGAAAGATCTCGTGCGCTTCATCGATCCGCCCGATGTGCGCTAGCGCCTCGACGAGCCAGAAGGAACAGATGACGAACGCACCCTCCTGTCCCGGCAGTCCGTCCTTGCCGAGATAGCGATAGACGAGTTCGTTCTTGGCCAGGTGCCGCTGAATGGCGTCGACCGTTCCGACGATGCGTGGATCGCTTGAGTCAAGGAAACCGACGAGCGGAGCGACCAGCACAGCGGCGTCGAGGTCGCCATTCGGTGTGCGGGTAAATGCGCCGATCTGCTTGTCGAAGCCGTAGGTCAGCAGCCAGTCGCGGATCGCGTTGCTCGTACCCTTCAATCGCGCGGCATCGAGCTTCAGGCCATTATCCTTGATCAGTTCCAGCCCGCGCTCCATGCCGACGAACGCCATGATCTTGGAATGAATATGCTGCGCGCGACCGGAGCGCACCTCCCATATGCCATCATCCGGCTCTTTCCAGCGCTTCAGAATGACGTTAATCAAGCCCTTGATCAGGTTGCGCGCATCCCGATCGAAATCGCCGCCCGAGCGGTGATAGAGGGTGAGCGCGTCGATCACCTCGCCGTAGACATCAAGCTGGAATTGATCGATGGCGGCGTTGCCAATCCGTACCGGACGCGATCCACGGTACCCTTCGAGCCCATCAAGGGTTCGTTCCTTTGCCTTTGACTGACCATAGATGGTGTAGAGGATGTTGACTTCGGGGTGGGTCAGCCGGGTGGCATAGAGCAGCCAGTGCGAGAAAGCATGGGCCTCGCGCGTGAAGCCGAGATCGAGCAGGGCGCGCACCGTAAACGCCGAATCGCGCAGCCAGCAGTAGCGGTAGTCCCAGTTACGCTGGCCGCCAATCACCTCCGGCAGCGAGGTTGTCGCGGCGGCCACGATCGCGCCGGACGGTGCGAAGGTGAGCATTTTGAGCGCCAGCGCGCTCCGCACGACAGCGTCGCGGTACGGCCCACGATAGTGACAGATACGCGACCACGTCTCCCAAAAGCTGCGCGTCAGCTGCTGCACCAGATCGAGCGTACCGAGCGTCGGCAATTCCGCCGGCGCCTCGCGCGAGTAGGCGAGCGCGAAATCGGCACGATCACCGCGCGAGATATCGATCGTGGTCGCCAGAATGCCTTGCGGCTCGATCGTGAAGGGCACGCTGGTCACCAGCAGCAACGCATAGCCGCCCCACGAAATCATGTACGTGCTTTCGTTCTGCTTGCGGATTTTCGGCGTACGGCGACCATAATCCGGGCGTACCTTTATCCGCACACGGAGGCGCATATGGCCCGAAATACCGGAGATACGCCGCACGATCTCGCGATCGGGGATCGGGAACGTCTGCTTCTGCAATTCGGTCAGTGCCGGCATGAAGTCGGTTAGCCTGACGGAGCCACTCGCGGTTCTGAACTCGGTGGTCAGGATATTCGTTTCGTGGATATACGACCGGCTCGTCTCGTAGTCATCGAGCGGCTCGATCGAGAAATAGCCGCCGATATTCGCATCCAGCAACCGGCCGAAGACGGCATCGCCATCGAAATGCGGCAAACACCACCAATCGATCGAACCGTTGCGCGAAACGAGCGCTACGCTGCGCGCGTCGCCGATCACACCGTAATCGGCGATTGGGAGGTACTCCGGCCGAGCCGTCGTCCCCTCCCTCTGTCTCTTCACCTGCTCAGCAACCGGCAATCGTCCCTGCTCCTTTCACATTCACTCGCGAGATGGTGCCCGTATGCCCCGTTCCTATGGTAATATCGCTTGCTCATCAGTCGTGCCGTTACGTCGAAGGATCAGCATGGACATGGACATGGAACACGCACCTCGCCACACGCTGTGGGACATGACCTGGACCGAACTGGATGCCGCGGCGCATGACATCGATCTCGTGCTCGTTCCGGTTGGCTCGACGGTGCAACATGGACCCAATAGCGTCTTCTCCTCCGATGCGGTACGGGCCAACGAGTTCGCGCTCAAAATCGCCGAGCGCCTCTATCCACGAGTCCTTGTCGCACCAGTGATGCCATTCGGTATTGCTCACCACCATATGAGCTTCCCCGGCACCATCTCGCTCTCACCCGAAACGTTTACGAATCTGCTCTTCGAGGTCGTCGAAAGCCTGGCCGAACATGGCTTCGACCGCTTCCTCTTCGTCAACGCCCATCCAGGTAACGAAGCCGCGCTCGATCTGCTACTCGGGCGGCTGCGCAACAAGCTCGACCTGAGTCCTGCCTGGGTCTCAATCTCGGCGCTTGCCAGGGATTCCGAGAAACCTGGCGGACGCGGGGAGGCGAGTGAACACGCCGGGCAGAGCGAAATCAGCCAACTTCTCTACCTCGCGCCATGGACCGTACGCACCGGCGCGCTGGCGGCGAACGAGCTACTGGAACAGGAGTATCCGTTCACCTCGCCCGAAGGCCCGATCCATGTAGCCTACACGTTCGATGAACTGACGACGAATGGCGTGATCGGCGACGCACGAAACGCTTCGGCGGAACTGGGAGAGCGCATCATCTCGACCGCCCTCGATCGAGTATGTACCTTTGTTAAGGTTTTCTTCGACGGCGACGCATTCTAATCCGGCGTTCCCCCACGATTCGGTCACCTTCAGGATCATGTACGTCTGCTTCGCCGGGTAACTTGCCTGTGCGCACGTACGCGGCTTACCGCGACATTCCGTCAATCATCTCAGCATGGGAATCACCGTTCTGACCCCGATCACATCTGTGCCAAAAGGCGGAGTGGCCCGACGATCGGGAGGTCTCGGCCTGCCAAAACCCGTACTTTTAGGTTATCTCTCCGCTTCGGGGAACACCCGTATAGTCACGGCGATGATGCCGCAGCCGCTACCGCATTCCCCTTCTTCCGGCGTCGCTGAATTGCATTGAAAAACGACCCGCTGAAAGCCAGAGCAGGAGCCCGATCCATGATAGAAACGGCCAACCCCGGTCTGCGGTTCGGCGTTCACGTCGCCTCACCAATCACCTTGCAACCACCCGAGCCGCCACCGGCGACCCTGCACAAATTGGCTCGGCTTGCGCTCCGGTTCACCGGCGCGAGAACGGCATCATTCTGGTTCGACGACACCGTTACCTCCCGGCGACATTTCACGATCTCAACCGTCCCGAATCTCACTGACATTGACGACGACACGCTGCGCCAGGCCGTCACCGGCGCCATCGCGTCCGGTCTTCCCTGCACCTATCACCATCATGATTCGTCGCACGATCTCACCACTGGTGATCTGCACACGCTTGCCGTGCCGCTGCGCTGTTACGGCCTCTTCAGCGCCGCGCTCGTCATGACCGACGCGGCTCCCCGCCAGTGGCAGCCGGACGATATCGAGGGCCTGTTGGATATCGCCTCGCTCGCCGAAAGCATCCTCGCCGCGACGCCAATCGTTGAACCAGATCAGTCCGAGCAGCTTGCCCGACTTGAAGCGAGCGAGCGCCGCTTTCGCAAGGTGTTCGCCGAGGCCGCCATCGGCGTGATTACGACCTCGCTCGACGGACGCTTCCTCCAGGTCAATCGCGCCTTCTGCCAGATTACCGGCTACAGCGAACGAGAACTGCGCGGGACGAATATCCTGGAGATCACGCACTCGGAGGACGTCGAAAAGAGCGCCGACCGCTATCGCCAGTTGATCGAAGACATGATTCCCTATTTTCATATGGAGACGCGCTACGTCCGCTTCGACGGGCGCATCGTCCCGGCCGAACTGAGCAGTTCGCTCGCCTGCGATGACGACGGCCGGCCGCTCTATATCATCGGGCTGGTGCAGGATCTGAGCGAACGGAAGGTGGCCGAGGCGAGGCTACGCGAAAACGAGCAGCGCTATCGCTCGCTCTTCTATCACAACCCCGACGCCGTCTTCTCGCTCGATCCACGTGGCACGTGCCTCAGCGCCAATCCGGCGTGCGAGGAGATCACCGGCTATCGCGTCTCCGAGATCGTGCGGTCACCGCTTTCGGCGCTCGTCGTGCGCGAGGATCTGCCGAGCACGCTGCGCCATATCGTGCGCACCGCCCGTGGCGAGGCTCAGAGCTTCGAGATCGGGATCGTGCGCAAATCGGGGGAACGCGCCCGGCTGCGCATTACATCGTTGCCGATCATCGTCGATGGCGAGATCGTCGGTATCTACGGCATCGCCAAGGACGAGACGGATCGTCGCAACCTTGAGGAACAGCTTCACCATCAAGCCTTCCATGACGCGCTCACCCGCCTGCCGAATCGCAGTCTCTTCCTCGATCGCCTGCACCACGCACTGGCGCGGGCCGGGCGAAATCAGACGATGCTGGCGGTCCTCTTTCTCGATCTCGATAACTTCAAGGTGATCAACGACAGCCTCGGACATGAGGTCGGTGATCAGCTATTGATGAGCGTGGCGGCCCGGCTGAGCGCCGCGATGCGAGACGACGATATCGCGGCGCGACTCGGCGGCGACGAGTTCATTCTGTTGCTGGAGGGTATCCGCGACGTTGCCGAGGCAGAGGGCGTGGCGCAACGGATACACGACATCCTCAAGGCACCCTTCACGGTCGGCCGTCGCGAGGTCTTTGTGACCTCAAGCATCGGCATCGCGCTCGGCACCTCGCCAAGTGATCGGCCGGATGAACTGCTGCGGAACGCCGATGTCGCCATGTACGGCGCCAAACGGAACGGGCGGGCGTGCTTTGAAGTCTTTAATCCGGAGATGCACGCCAGCGTCGTGCACCGTCTGGAGATCGAACAGGACCTCCGTCAGGCGATCGAGCGTCACGCCTTTCGCGTGCATTACCAGCCGAAGCTCGACATCGCCACCGGCGAGATCGTCGAAATGGAAGCGCTCATCCGCTGGCAACATCCCGAGCGCGGCATCATCCTGCCCGCGGATTTTGTCCCGCTAGCGGAAGAGACCGGACTCATCGTACCGATCGGGCAGTGGGTGCTCCGTGAAGCATGCCATCAGTTGCGGCGCTGGCAGATCGACTTTCCGGAACGCGCGCCGCGGATGGTCAGTGTCAACCTCTCGGCGGTACAGTTGCGCTTGCCGAGCCTGATTGACGACGTCGCCGCCGTGCTCGACGAAACCGGCCTCGACCCCAGCTGTCTCTATCTCGAAATCACCGAGAGCGCGGTCATGGACAACCCCGAGATGGCGATGGAAACGCTCAGCAAGCTCAAGACGCTCGGCGTGCGGCTGGCCATCGACGACTTCGGCACCGGCTACTCCTCACTCTCCTACCTCAAGCGCTTCCCGGTCGACCTCCTCAAGATCGATCAGACGTTCATCGAGGAGCTTACCGGTGGTGAAGAGAATTCGGTGATCGTCGGTGTCACGATCCGGCTGGCGCACGCACTCGGCATGCGCGTCGTCGCCGAGGGGGTCGAGGCACCGGAGCAGCTGGATCGTCTGCGCGAACTGAAATGCGACCTGGCGCAGGGGTATCACATCTCGCATCCGCTGCCGGCCTCCGCCATCGAACAACTCATCGCTGTTCAGCGCGCCTGATGCGCGAACTGTGTACAATTGCCGCAATGATATGCACGCTTCACACGTCCAGGACCGAAGGGGAAGACGTGAATCGCTCAGTTTCCATCGAATGCGCCATGACGAATCGCCGGCGATCGTCGCGCTCCGCGTTCATCCCCCGGCAACAACGGCCCGACCCTAGTTACGGCTCCTGGCCCGTGTCTGCTGGAGTGATCGACTGACCACACGTCGCCACGTCAGAATCTCCAGCGAGGACGGGCGCCAGCCGGCGCCTTTTTCGTGCCCGAGAGCCGCGTCCTACGACGAGCAATCTAAAGCCGTTGAACACCGTTGTTGCCATGTATCGGCAACCCTGAAGTTGGAGCTTGAATCGATGCAATCCGTGACGCAAGCAGATGTCCAGAACGTCCTCTGGAACCGGCGACTCGCTTTTATCGGCTGCGGCGTGATGGCCGAGGCGATCATGTCAACGCTGTTGCGCGGCGAGCTGGTGGAGGCGGGCCAAATCACCGGCAGCGATCCGTTCGAAGCGCGCCGCCGCGAGTTAACCACGAAGTACGGCGTGCGCCTCGTCGCCGAAAATGGTGAGGCGGCCAAGGGCGCCGATGTCGTCCTGCTCACCGTCAAGCCGCAAACCCTGAACGACGTCCTGCGCGACCTGTCCGGCAGGCTCGAAGCGGGGCAGCTCGTCATCTCGATCGTGCCCGGCGCGACCGTCACCCAGCTATCGGGTGGCCTGCGCCATGAGCGGGTCGTTCGCTCGATGCCGAACACGCCGGCCCAGATCGGTTACGGCGCGACCGTCTGGTACGCCGGCGCGGCGGTCGACGCTGATGGCGAGGCGCTCGTCTCGGCGATTTTGAGCGCGATGGGCACGGCGATTCGCGTCAGCAGTGAGGACGCCGTCGACATGTCGACGGCGCTGAGCGGCACCGGTCCGGCCTATATCTTCCTGGTGATGGAGGCGCTGATCGACGCCGGGGTGCACATGGGCTTCCCACGCCGCACGGCCGAGGAGTTGGTGCATCAGACGGTGCTCGGCTCCGTCCTCTTCGCGCGGGAGTCAGGCAAGCATCCGGCCGAACTGCGCAACATGGTGACGACGCCAGGTGGCACGACCGCTGCCGCGATCTATGAGATGGAGAAGGGCGGCCTGCGCACCGTCATCGCTGACTCGATCTGGGCCGCCTATCGCCGCGCGCAGCAGTTGGGGCAGAGCGCCTAGCCGGACCAATCTCAACGAGCGAGACGTCCCTGGGCGCGGAACAGCGTCAGGACGCCGACGACGATGAAGCTCGCCGTTGCCAGGCCCATGGCAGGGAAACCGCCGTGGGCCTGGCAACAATCCGCCCATCAACGCGTCGATCAGAGAACCGAACTGTGCAGCTCGGTCTCGCTGCGCTCTGATCGTCCGTCGTCTTCCGCGAGTTCGCGGACGGTGCGCTCGTACTCAACCGGGTCGCGTAACTCGAAATAGGCGCGCCCGATGGCAAAAACCGGCCGCGCCGGCAGATTCATGACGCCGATCGTGGGGCACGCACCGCCGCGGGCGGGCTGACCCAGATCGACGCTCTCGAACACGGCCCGGCTCGATGCCAGGAAGAACATACGCTCGGGCAACAGCATGGTGCTGTGGCCATTGGGCGTGATCCCCGCCAATGTCACATGACCCAATCCAAGAACGCGGTCAGCCATCGATTCCATGGCACGCAGCATACCGGGCGACCGGCGGACGCGTTCGGGAAAACGTGGGTTGGCGAGATTCATCAGGCCGAGGATCGGGGACGAGGTCATCGCCAAGTCCCAGACGAACCGCGGGGCATCCATTTCAACGCGCAGTTTCGTCGACCCAGTCCAGGCTAACCGGATGCCTGCGGACTGGATGAGGCTCGCCGCCGAGCCGAAATAGCGAGGGCAGGCAATGTCGTGCCGCGGCGCATCAACGAAGATCGACCAGGCGCCTTCTGGCGACCGATGCCAGATCGTCTTGTACGGCGCGAAGTCGTTTTCCGGAAACACGCGCAGGGCCAGCACGTGACCGGATTCGAACGGCGCCGCAAACACGCCGAAACCGCGCACGTGCTCAAAGCCAGGCAACGACGAGCGGCACACCTGGGGCGCGATCGCTTGCGTTTCATCGTGGAGATTCATCGAGGTTGCCCTTCCATCATCCGAACCCGCATGGCCAGGCAGCCGTGGGCATCTCGCTTGGTCGTACGATGCCCATACTAGGCACATCGCGACGAGCGTGCATCGGACAAACGCCCAATTCGCAGCGGGTGCGTGAGCTAGAGCGCAGGGTACGCGCGGAGTCATTGCGGCCGGATTGGCTACGTCGGATGTGCGGCTGGACTCAGGGGGTGAGGTTGTGTCCAACCGCGAAGAGTGTCGCGGCGGAACGGGTCGAGACGTCGATCTTGGCGTCGATGTGCTCAAGGTGCGTGCGGATGGTACTCCGGCTGACGAACAGGTCATCGGCCATCTGCTTATTGGCAGCAGACCCTTCGCGGCAAGGCGCAGTACCTCGACTTCCCGGTCGGTGAGCCCAGCCAGTTCCGGTGAGTCGCGGACGGCGACGCGGAAGGGTCGCTGCCACTGACGTGCTCGCGAACAGCGCGTCAACTTTCCCGCGCTGTCGCGATTGCGATGTAGCACGAGCGGGCAGAATGCTCGGCGGGGAGTCCCAGCGCGAGATCGGCGGCAACGGACAGCGCCGAGATCACGTCGGTGGGACGAACAAAGCCCAGCGGCAGCGCGGAGTGCACTTGCTCGTTCATACGTTACGCTAACCGTACAGGAGTATCGCGGATAGCGCCGAGTAAACTCGACGGGCGGCAGTGACCTTCCGTCGGTTCGACAGGCAGCGCATGTTCGACGAAACACACGGGAGAAGGTGAGCTCCTCCCGTGTTCCTCACGACCGGCGTCCACCCACAAACCGTGTGCATTCACCGGTAGCCGTCGCTACAACGACGGTCTCCCCAACGTGCGGGATGTCATTGGCCCAAGCGCGGGGGCCGCGTGCCCCCGCACGATCGTGTGAACATGTGAACGTGCCGGCTAGAACTTCGGCGAGAGCCAGCTCTTGTCGTTCAGGTGCTGCTTTACCAACGCGATATAGTGCTGCGCACCGGAACTGTTGTAGCTGCCGGAATACCAGAGTCCGACGCAGCCCCACTCATCGCCTTTGGCCGCGTCCGGAACCCAGTTGAAGTAGCCCTCGAAACAGGCCCGGCGCCAGGCAAGGGCGTAATCAAGGTTGAAGGCCGTGCTCTGTTGCGATGTCGGATAGGTACCATCGTGTACCGTCCGCTTGATCTGCATCAGACCAAAGCTCTGGCCATTGTCGCCGATGGTCGACTGCCGCCATGAGCTTTCTTGGACGGCGACGGCGCGGACGATATCCGTGTTGAAGCCCCACTTGCAGGCGGCCCACTGAATGATTTCGTCGGTCGTACCGGTGAAGTTGCCGTCGATGCGCGGCGCCAGAAGCTGCTGGCCGGTCGTATCCGCGCCGTCGATGCGGCCGAGCTTGATCCCGGTCGTATGGTTGGCGGTCGCGTTCTCCGGGCGTGGCTCCCAACTTGAGCGCTTGACGCGGGCGGCGCAGGTCGCGTCGCTCGGCAGCGCCGAGCCGGGCGGTAGCGTCTGGCTCACGGGCAACGCACCCGGAGCGGTCGAGGTCGTGTCGGATTGCGTCGGCACCGGCGTCGGTGTCGGGCCCGAAGACGACGGCTGGGTCGATTGCGCCGAATCGCTCACGGCGAACTCCACATAATCGATGATCAGGTTTCGATCGCCGACCCCGCTCTTGGCCCAATCATTTGTGAATGCGATGGCCAGCTGGTGCGTTCCGGCTAACGCCGAAAAGCCGGCCGAGAAGGTCGTCCAATCCGTTTGCGGTACGTCGGTTTCGAGGACGACGCTGCCGTCGATGCTGACCCGCATATGCGGCGCCCCAAGGTACTGCTGACCTTTCGCGCGAACGGTGATCTTGCTGACGGTATTGTTGAGATTCACGCTCTTGCTG
>CALAGB010000561.1 GCA_937891245.1 uncultured Thermomicrobiales bacterium
CGTCGAGCATGGTGAGCGCCTCGCAGAGGAAGACGAGTGCGCGCCGCGTCACCTCGATCACCTGATCGTTGCGCGGGTCGTCGTCGATCCAGGCGCCGGTCGAGCCGCTCAGATCGACCAGCACGCCGAGCGCGATATTGCGCTCGCGTTCCAGCGTGCGGCTGTAGATCTTTTCGTCCTGTGCATAGCCGGCACGCCGATCGGCACGGGCGTTGACGAGGGCGTCGAGGTCGAGATCGTCGCCGTCGAGCTGGCGTGTCAGGCGGACGCGCTCCGGCCGCAGCGCCTCGAACTGCTGCTTGAGCCGTGTGATGAGCGCCGAATTCTGCCGGATGATGCGATCGACCGCGTCGGTACTGCCGCCGCGCGGATGGCGCAAGCGGACGGCGGTCCATTCCGGCTGGTAGCGGTTGATGCGGAAATCCCATTCATCATAGAGCAGCGCGCCCTGCTTTTCGGCGTCGCTGAGTGGCACCTGCTGAAAGGTCATCGTCGGCTCGCGCGCGCCGATACTCAGCTGCACCGATTGCCGCCCGCCGCGCGTATTGGCACGTTCACGCAGTCGCATCTGCTCCGGCGCACGTACGTCAACTACGATCGGGTCGTGCCGCGATTTGGCGCGCGGCGGTGGCAGCTGATTCTCTTCGGCCGGCTCGTCATCGTCGCGTAGCGGTGTCAGATCGCGAATCAGATCATAGCGGATGCGACCGCGATAGTGCACCGCTAGCGGGGCCGCCGTGCTTTCAGTTGAGGTCAGCGTGACGATCGATGCGGCACGCGCCGTCGCCAGATCGCGCACCGGAGCGATGTCGTCGGCTGCGAGCGCGGCCTCGATGCCGGGCAGCCCGACACCCGTTGTCTCGAGGATCTCGCGCTCGTCCGTCCGCGCAGCGAGCGGCAGCGCCAGCAGATGGCGCAGCAGGCGTTCGGCCGGTCGGGACTCGTCGTCGCCGGTTGGCAGACGGTGCTGCAGTGCGTCGGCCCGGAGAAGCGCGAGATCGTGTGCCAGGCCAGGCCAGTGCCGGAACATCAAGCGGTCGAGCCATTCGCCGTGCAGCGTCTCATAGAGCGTGAGTACCGGGCCGGGATTCTCCCCGGCGATCAAGCGGCCGATTTCCAGGCCGCCACGCTCGACCTGAAGCACCTTCCAGGCGGCCATGACACGGTAGAGACGCCGCGCGCTGCCTTCGTCCGCGAAGCCGGTGATCTCGGCTGGAACATAGATCGTTCGACCGTCGCTGTAGCTGCCGCTATTCGCTCCCGCGCTGGTCGTGATGCGCAGTGTTCCGCCCGAAAGCGCCGTGACATACAGCGTTAGACTCCCTTCAACCGCGCTGAAGGGGAGGCGCACGCTCGGTGCGTGCCTCGTTTCGACCGGATCGGAACGGTCCGGCAGGAGCCGGTTGAGCCAGCGCGGCATCGACTAGGCCGGGAAGACGGTTGAGACGAGATCGAGCACGGCCGCCTGCACCGTGGCGTCATCGGTGATCGGCGCGGCGATCGCCAGCTCGCAGGCGCGGTGCGCGCTGACGCCGGAACTGATGAGCAGCCCGGCGTAGACGAGCAGGCGCGTGCTGGCCGGTTCATCCAGTCCCGAATCGCTGAGATTGCGAATGAGATTGCCGAGTTGCACCAGGCGCTGCGAGGTTGAGTCGTCGATGCCGCTCTCGTGCGTCACGATGCGGCGTTCCAGTTCATCCGGCGGGAAATCGAAATCGAGCGCCACAAAGCGCTGGCGCGTGCTCGGTTTGAGGTTCTTCATCAGGCTCTGATAACCGGGGTTGTAGGAGATAACGAGCAGAAATTCCGGCGGCGCGACGAGCAGTTCGCCGGTCTTTTCCAGGCGTAAACGGCGGCGGTCGTCGGTCAGCGGGTGGATGACGACGGTCGTATCCTTGCGCGCCTCGACGATCTCATCCAGATAGCAGATGGCGCCGATGCGCACGGCGTGCGTCAGCGGGCCGTCAATCCAGATCGTCTCATCGCCCTTAATAAGGTAGCGGCCGAGTAGATCGCTGGCGGTCAGGTCGTCATGGCAGGCGACCGTGACAAGCGGGCGATTGAGCCGATGCGCCATGTAGCGCAAGAAACGCGTTTTGCCGACGCCGGTTGGCCCCTTGAGCATGACCGGTAGCTTCTGAGCGTACGCCGCCTCGAAGATCTCGACCTCGTCGCCGACCGGCAAGTAATATGGCTCGTCGACGACTTCGGAGATCTGTGCGTCGGCCCAACGTCCATTTTCCGCCTGCTGCATGCTGCTCTGATCCTTCACCTTGTCCGAGAGAGGCCACCAGATTTGGAGTACAGCCCTAATCGTACCGCGAGCCGCCACATCGCGGCGGCAGCGACGTTATCGACTGTACGCCAGGAGTGCCGGAGCGGATGGATCGGAGTGATGGGGGCGTCGAATGCTGGGGAAGGGAGCGCTGTTGCACGGTGACTGACCGTTTCGCAAACATCCCACTTCGGCCTATCGCGTTCGGTTTAACGATCTGGGGGGTCCCGGTGCTGATCGGGAGCGCTTGGTGGGGGGCTGCTGATCGGGTATGAGGCCTTGGTCAACGCGGTTTCCCAGAGTGGCGTGTCCGGTGCGAGACCGAGATTGGGTATGGTCCCTCGTTCCGCTCGTTCCGCTCGTTCCCGTATCCATCGGTGCAGGCTGAACGCGCGGAGATTCGGGCTGGCACGACGAGTGCGACACCGTACGCGACGAAGGGAAGTTGACATACTCCATGTTCCACCCCGTCGTCATCGGGCGCCCAGGGGCCTCGCGCGCCCTCCGGCTCTGCCTCGATTCGGTTATCGGTCTCGGTGACGCCTGGATCATCCGGCCCGACCAGGTCGTACTCTCGTGGCGCAAGCAGGAGCTGGGCGCGGGGGCAGAGCCCTGACCGCCTCCTGATCAGGAGGCCGCCGGAGAGCGTGCTCACCCAACTGAGAGGGTATTGCATGCTGATTCTTGGAGAACACGACGAGCGCACGATCGCGCAACTGAAGGATGTCGCCCAGCGGGCCGTGCGCGTGGCGCTCATGGCCGACGGGCATCTCGGCTACGTGATGCCGATCGGCGGCGTTGCCGCCTACCGGAATCAGGTCTCGGTGGTTGGCGTCGGCTTCGACATCGCTTGCGGCAACTGCGCCATCCGGACCAACCTGATCGCGTCCGACTTCTCACGGGACGAGTTGACCGCGTTCGCCGACGAGATCGCCGACACGATCAGCTTCGGACTGGGCCGCACCAATAAGGAAGCCGACGCCCCGGTCGATCACCCGTTGTTCGCTTCGCCCGCCTGGGAAGCCCTGCCCGGCCACATCCGCGACGACCTGCGCGAGCGGGCGCGAGCACAGCTCGGTACGGTCGGCAGCGGCAACCACTACGTCGACGTCTTCGCTGACACGGCGGACGACCGCACCTGGGTCGGCATCCACTTCGGCAGTCGCGCGTTGGGCCATGGAATCGCCTCCGGCTTCATGGCGCTCGGCCAGGGCGCCAAATGGGGGGACCGGGTGCCGGAGCAGGAGGTGCTGCTCGACCTCGACTCCGAACTCGGTCAGCGCTACTGGGCCGCGATGGAGCTGGCGGGTCAGTACGCGTACGCCGGGCGGGAGTACGTGGCACAAAAGGTGGTCGAGATCATAGGCGGGGAGAAGGTTGATTTGGTCCATAACAACCACAACTTTGCCTGGGAGGAGGAGCACTTCGGCGAGGAGCTGGTCGTCGTGCGCAAAGGGGCGACGCCCGCCTTCCCCGGTCAGCGCGGCTTCATCGGCGGCTCGATGGGGGACGACGCCGTGATCATCGCCGGCTACGAGAGCGGGCCAGAGCCGGGCCACGACCCGATTCGGGAGATTCAGGAGCAGGCGATGTTCAGCGCGATCCATGGCGCAGGGCGGGTCATGAGCCGTACCGCGGCGAAAGGCTCACGGCGTGGCGGGCGACGCCGGCGCGGGGCGATCACGCGGCAGATGATGCACGAGTGGACATCGGCGCGCGGCATCGTCGTCCGCGGCGGCGATGTCGACGAGTCGCCGCACGTCTACCGGCGGCTCGCCGAGGTGATTCCCGAGCAGCGCGGCACGATCGTAGTCCGGCATACGCTGCGCCCTCTCATCGTCGTCATGGCCGGCGCCGGTGTGGTTGATCCGTACAAGGATTGAGTCCCTCATCCCGTCTTCTTGATGTTCGTGACCTGCCAAACCACCGTTCGGCAGGTCTCGGTCAGTTTGGGGCTGGGGTCGCTCGACCGGCGCGGCACCGGAACGCCGCATCCAGCTGGATACGGCGTTCGCGTGGTCCAACCTTCAGAGAGGATTGGATGCTAGTGGATGTGGCTCGTTGTGCCTCCCGTCAGGGTTTCCTGCGTCTGCGGGGTGCCGTCATTGAAGCGGAACGCGTAGTTACCCGGCAGGAGATACACGTTTTGCGTGAACGGCTGCCAACCACCGGCATAGTAGCTCGTCGCGTTTCCACTGTCCGAATGGACCTGGGTGGTGAGGAATTCGACGTTGGTGGTGGCGCCGCTGACCGCGACGTTATTGATCTGCTCACGCGTGCCCTTGTAGACCATAGCGAAGCTATAGTTTCCAGGCAGCATCAGGAACGGCGCGTACCCATTATTCGTGGTAACCGTGTGCCAACCACCGGCATAGTATGACGCGGATGCGTCTACATCGGTGACCGGACTATGGCCATCGGGCGTACGAAGCAGCACGGTGACCAGAACGGTCTGGAACGTGATGTTGTCGGTGGTGCCGCTGATCTCGACACCATTCATCTGCGAACGCGTGCCGTTGAAGACCATGGCGAAGCTGTAGCTGCCCGGCAGCATCTCGATCGTCATCTGACCGTTATTGTCAGTCGTCCCGATCGTGTGCCAGCCGCCCGCGTAGTACGACGCGTCACCACCGGCGAGCGGCGGATTGGCGCCAGTGCTCCGCTGGAGCTGGACGGTGACGCCGGTCGTCTGGAAGACGATCGGGCTGCTCACATCCTGACCGTTCAACTGCTGGCGCATGCCGTTGTAGACCATCGCGAAGCTGTAGCTGCCCGGCAGCATTTCCTGGTAGGCATTACCGCTTGCGTCGGTCGTGCCGAAGGTGTGCCAACCGCCGGCATAGTACGTGGCGTTGCCACCCTCGATGCCCGCTCCGGTCGAGTCAAGCAGTTTGACATTGGCATTCACCGTCTGGAAGACGACGGTCGAGCCATTGGTGACCGCCTGGCTCACCTGGTTTCGTTCGCCGTTGTAGACCATGGCAAAGGCGTAGGTGCCGGGCAGGACATCGACCGCAACCTTGCCACCGCTGGTGTCGCCCAGATTGTGCCAGCCGCCGGCGTAGTATGAGACCGCGCCGGTATCGATCAGCGCGCCGGTACTGTTCTTCAGCTCGATTGTGATCTGCCCGGCCTGGAAGGCGTAAACCGAGTTAGTGGGCTGATTCTGCGTGATCTGCTGGCGCGTGCCGTTATAGACCATCGCAACCGAGACATTACCCAACTGACCGTCAAACAGATTGCAGGCGACGCCGTAGCTGTTTGTCGTGCCGATCGATTGCCAGCCGCCAACGTACGCGGAAGCGTCGCCGCCTGCCACCTTGGTTCCCGCGTGATCGGAGAGCGTCGCAACGACTGCACTCTTCACGAGGTGATCACCGCTCGCGATCGTCACGGGTGCCTGGCAGCCGTAGCCGTCGAAGTAATAGGTGATCGTACCTGGCAGGAACTCCATCGTCGGCTTGGCAAACGTGGTCCAGCCACCGCCGTACCACTGGATCGAACCACTGTAGTAGAGGCTGAGGCGGCCGGTCTGGAAGATGACGACCGGATTCGTGGCGAGGTTCTGTCCATCGAGTTGCTGACGGCTGTGGTTGTAGATCATGGCGAAGCTGTAGCTCGTTGGCAGCAACTCCATCGTCACCTGACCGCCGGAGGTCGCTCCGCTGCCGAACGTCTGCCATCCTCCGGCATAGAACGAGACCGAGCCGGTATCGAGAGCATTGCCGTCCGCATCCTCAAGCTTCACGGTTGCGAGGACGGTCTGGAATGTGTAATGCGACGTGTCCAGCTGCGTCCGGCTTTGCTGAGCGATGCCGCCTTTGTAGTTCATGCTGATGTAGGTGAAATTGCTTGGCGCCGAGAAAACGAGATTGCCGTTGGCATCGGTCGAGCCTGTGATGCTGTGCCAACCGCCCGCATAGTAGCTGGCCGTACCGCCCGAAAGCCCGTTCCCAGCGTGGTCAACGAGCCGCACGACACCGCCGGTGAAGCCGGAGCAGTTGGATGGGACGTCGACGTTGAAGCTGGTCCCGTTGCCGTGGAAGATGTAAGTATCGGGCAGCAGTTGCGCTGTCGTTCCGCCGGTGTAGTTGTAGACGTAGCCACCGGCGACGTTATATGTGAAGTGGCCCGGGTTGAGCAGCGCCACCGGAGTGGTCGTGAAGGTATACGGGTTCGTGCTCCCGAAATCGACGGTTGCCTGTGCGCTACCGCCGGCGTAGCTCAGCGTTACGGGATACGAGCCGGGGAAGAACTCCTTGCTCGCGACTCCGGTGGCGTCGGTATCCCCGAGCGGGTAGGTGTAGCTGCCGGCCTGGTAGAGCACATGCGCTCCGGAAAGCCCCTGCGCTGAGCAGGTGTGCAATTGCACCTGCGCATTGATCGTCTGGAAGGTGTGGCTGGTAACGGCATCGGTCGTAACCGAAACCGGTCCGTAGGTGGACGTCGTTCCGTTGTATTTGGCGTAGAAGGTGTAGGTGCCGGACGGCAGATGTGCGCTGACCGTGCCGGTTGCGTCGGTCGTTCCGAGGTTCAAGTAGTAGGAGCCCTGGTAGGTGATGGCGACTCCTGAAAGCGGATTTCCGCTTGAATCGAGCGCGGACATCAAGATCGGAAGAGCACACGTCTGAACTCCAGTCACCTTGTAATCTCGTATG
>CALAGB010000562.1 GCA_937891245.1 uncultured Thermomicrobiales bacterium
CCGCGTTTCTACGTGGTCGCTATTCTCTTCGTCGTCTTCGATATCGAGGCCATCTTCCTCTTTCCCTGGGCGGTCGCCTTTGATGTACTCGGTTTGTACGGATACATCGAAGCGATGGCATTCATCAGCATTCTGGTCCTTGGCCTCCTCTATGAATGGAAGAAGGGGGCGCTTGAATGGGTGTAATGGACGATCGGTTCGAGAAGAACATCCTCACCACAAGCGTCGATACGGTTTTTAATTGGGCGCGTCGCTCGAGCCTCTGGTGGCTGCAGTTCGGCCTCGCCTGCTGCGCCATTGAGATGATCAGCGCGTCGATGCCACGCTTCGACCTGTCCGAGCGCTTCGGCATGCTTTATCGCGCCTCGCCACGTCAGGCCGACTTGATGATCGTGGCCGGCACCGTCACGCGTAAAATGGCGCCGGTCGTGCGCCAGCTCTATGACCAGATGGCCGATCCGAAGTGGGTCGTCAGCATGGGGAGCTGCGCCAACGTTGGTGGGCCGTTCGACACCTACGCCGTGGTGCAAGGAGTCGATCAGGTCGTGCCGGTCGATGTCTACGTGCCGGGCTGCCCGCCGCTGCCGGAATCGCTCTACTACGGCATCCTCGAACTGCAGAATAAGGTGATTAAGTACGAGACGATCGCCAAGAAGCATGGCGCCGATGCGGCTGAAGAGGACCGAATTAACACGCGTGAAGAGGCGAAACTGGCGCTCGGCCCACGTCGCTAACGCCGCGAAGGAAGCACGAGATGTCTGAAGAGCGAGCCCAACTCCCAGCGCGGCCGGCGCTGACTGCCGAATCGTGGGCGACCGGTTACTGGGGGCCAACCGAACCCGATCTGCACCCCGCTGTCCATGCCGTCCGTGAGCGCTTCCCGGATGCCTTCGTCGACGCGATCAATTTTCGCGATGAGATGACGATCCGCGTTGAGCGTGCCCGGTTGCGGGAGGTGATCGCCTTCCTCCGTGATCATCCCGATCAGCGCTATAACCTGCTGACCGACGTTACGGCTGTCGACATGGTTCGTTTGCGCGATACGCCGCGCTTCGATATCGTCGTGCAGCTCTATTCGATTCCGAATCGGGTCCGCCTGCGCGTCAAGGCCGGCGTCGATGATGGTGAGACGGTACCGTCGCTGGTGCCGATTCACGCCGCCGCCAACTGGATGGAGCGCGAGGTCTACGACATGTTCGGCATCGTCTTCGAAGACCATCCGGACCTGCGTCGAATCCTGCTGGCCGACGATTGGGATGAAGGCCACCCCCTGCGCAAAGACTATCCGCTCCGTGGGTTCCGGGAATACGTCCAGCCGGGCTTTACCCAGCCGGCACCCAGAATCCGTTCCAGACTACGGAGACCACAGTAACCATGGTGATTGATTTTTCCCAGCCAACACCGGTCGAGATCAGCGAAGAACGTCAGCTCACCGCTTCGCGACGCGAGATGGTGCTCAACATGGGCCCACAGCATCCGAGCACGCACGGCGTGCTGCGCGTGCTCCTGACGATGGACGGCGAAGTCATCACGAGTTGCGATCCGAACATCGGCTACCTGCATCGCGGGGTCGAGAAGCTCGGCGAATCGCATCGCTATTCGCAGTTCGTCCCCTGGACCGATCGGACCGATTACGTTGCCGCGCCTTCGAACAACCTCGGCTACGTGCTGGCGGTCGAGAAGCTCTGTGGTATCGAAGCACCGGAACGCGCGCAATACTGGCGCATCATCATGGGCGAGCTGGCGCGGATTGCGTCACATCTCGTCTGGCTTGGTACGCACGCGCTCGACATCGGTGCGCTTTCCATCTCGCTCTATTGTTTCCGCGAGCGCGAGCTGATTCTCGACATCTTCGAGAAGTTCTGCGGCGCGCGCCTGACGACCAACATGATGGAAATCGGCGGCTTCTCACGACCGATCCCGCCCGAACTGCCGGAGATGGTGCGCACCTTCTGCCAGGTCTTCCCGGGCGGGCAGCAGGATTACGAAGATATTCTGTCGAAGAACCCGATCTGGCTCTCGCGTACACGCGGCATTGGCGTGATTGAGCCGGAGGTCGCGATCTCCTACGGACTGACTGGTGCCTGCCTCCGTGGGTCGGGCGTCAACTACGATGTGCGCAAGGCGCAGCCGTACCTGCTCTACGATCGACTCGACTTCGAAGTGCCGCTCGGTTCGCATGGCGACGTCTTTGATCGCTACCTCGTTCGCATGGAAGAGATGCGACAGGCCGTCAAGATCATTGAGCAGTGCATCGAGCAAGTACCGACCGATGGCGACCTGATGCTGCGTAATTCGACCTACACCATCCCGCCGCACGACACGGTCCTGACGACGGCCGAAGATATGCAGCGGCATTTCATCTGGGTGATCAAAGGGTTTTCTCCGCCGAAGGGCGAGGTGTATTCGGCGATTGAGCATTCGAAGGGCGAGCTTGGCTACTACATCGTGAGCGATGGATCGCCGATGCCGTATCGGATGCGTTTGCGCACACCTGACTTCGTGAACCTGCAATCCTTGCCATACATGGCCGAGGGTGCGATGCTCGCGGACGTGGTGGCGATGATCGGAACCATCGACATCGTTCTTGGGTCGGTTGATCGGTAGTGAGTGCGATCCTCGTGGACGGATCGATCAATCGCATATAGAATGCTGTTGGGGTACGGAGCGCCCGGCGCGCTCCGTTGTCATGTACGTCGTTTCTGAATTGCATCACTCATGTGAGGCGACCGGGCCAATATCGGGGCGGACGAAATGTACGAGCATTTGATTTCAAGCTATATTGTCGGATTCATCGTTCTGAACGTCCTCCTCGGCTTAATGGCCTATATGACGTGGTTCGAGCGGAAAGTACTGGCGCGCTTTCAGGACCGGCTGGGACCAACCAGGACTGGGCCGTTCGGACTCTTGCAGCCGCTCGCGGACGGTGTGAAGCTCCTCTCGAAAGAGGACATCGTTCCCGCAAATGCCGATCGTCTCATCTTTCTCGTCGCTCCACTCGTCTCCTTCGTTCTCGCCCCACTCGGCGCCGCGGTTATCCCCTTTGGACGCAGCATTACACTCTTCGGCTACAACGTAAATCTCTACGTGACCGATATCAACATCGCCGTTCTCTACATTCTGGCGCTCGGTTCGATGGGCGTGTACGGGATTATCCTGGGCGGTTTCGCGTCGGGGAATCGCTATTCGTTGCTCGGTGCGCTGCGTTCAGCCGCACAGGTGGTGAGCTACGAAGTGGTGCTTGGGCTGTCGCTGATCGGTGTCTTCATCCTTTCCGGCTCGCTCAGCCTGGTGCATATTGTTAATGAGCAGTCGCAATCGCTCAGCTTCGGCGGGTTGCAGG
>CALAGB010000563.1 GCA_937891245.1 uncultured Thermomicrobiales bacterium
CCCGAAGATGGGCCGTTCGGCCTAAAGCGACGCGGGAAAGAGCGTGACCGACCCAACCCCCTTGCGACTTCCGGTGAAACTCCATCAGCGTTTGCTGGCGCACCTGCGTTCGACGTGGCCCCAGGAGGGGTGCGGCCTGATCGCATGCGACGCCAACGGCGCCGTGGAGATCTTCCCCGGCACGAACACCGAAGCGAGCGAAACCCGCTACAATATGGACCTGGCCGAGGTCGTGGCCGCGTTCAACGAAATCGATCGGCACGACTGGCGCCTCGGGGCGATCTACCATTCCCATCCGCAAACCCCGGCCTGGCCTTCGACAACCGATCTTTCGTTTGCGTTTTATCCGGATACGTTGATGGTGATCGTCTCATTCGCGGTCGATCCGCCCGATCTGCGCGCGTTTCGAGTCGATGAAGGGATCATCGAGGTGCCGGTTGTCGTGGAGAGCGAATGAGCGGCCAGATTGACCCGGCGTCTGGGCGGACAGTCCAGTCGCTGGCGGTTCGTGAAGGACGATAGATGGTGAAAGTGGAGAAACAGAAAGTGGTCGGCGTTCTTGGCGGAATGGGGCCACTGGCGACCGTTGATCTTTATCGGAAGATCATCGAAGAGACGCCCGCCACGTACGATCAAGAACACGTGCACGTCATCATTGAGTCGAATCCAGCCGTGCCCGATCGCACCGCGGCGTTGCTGGCCGGTGGAGAAGATCCGACGCCGCTGCTCCTCTCCGGCGCGCAGAGGCTCGCCGCTGCCGGGGCGGACTTCATCGTCGTGCCGTGCAACACGGCGCACGCCTTCCTGCCACGCATTGCGTCGGATGTGGATATCCCGCTCATCAGCATGATCGATGAGACGGCGAAGGCGGTCGTTGCGGAGTTGCCGGGAAGCGTCGTCGGTATCCTGGCGACGGCCGGAACGATCTGGACCCGGCTCTATCAGGATGCCTTTGAGCGTGTGGGGCTGTCGTCGCTGGTGCCGGACGAAGCGGGCCAGGCACGCGTCACCGAGGCGATCGCGGGCGTTAAGGCGGGCCAAACCGGCCCGGAGCAGACGGCGCTCGTTCAGGCGACGGCGGCTGAGCTCGTCGAACGCGGCGCGCAATCGCTGATAGTCGCCTGCACGGAGCTGCCCCTGATCCTGACGCAAGCGCATGTCACGGTGCCGCTCTTCGATCCGACCCGCATTCTGGCGCGAGCGGCCGTCGCGAACGCGCTTGGCAGCGCGGAGCCGGCGCGAGAAGGGGCGGTTCGCCGATGAGCGAAGAGCGCGAGCGGATGCTGGAACGGATGGGCCGTCTGCCCGAACGCATGATTCGGCTTATCGAGCAGGAATCGCTCGACGACCTGCGCCGGGCGGGCCCGGGCGGATCGTGGGGCGCCGTCGAGCACGTCGCCCACCTGCGCGATTTCGACGACGTCTCGCTCGATCGGATCGATCAGATTCTGAGCGAAGACAATCCCGAGCTGGATTTCTTCGATACCGATCTTCGCGCGATCGAAAATGACTACCATGCGCAGAATCCGTTCGAGACCGCCGAGGCGTTTCGAGAGATCCGTTCGGAGCTGGTCAACCGGCTCGACGGCCTGAGCGACGCCGACTGGCAGCGCACCGCGCATATCACCGACATCGGCGATGTCACCCTCGAAACCCTGATCCAGCAGCTCGACCAGCACGACGAACAGCACTTCCACGCGCTGCGGGATGTGTTGGTGTAGACCATCTGAAGGCCCACACGCTCAACTGTTCGCGGTCGTGCGCCACTGCGACCGCGAACAGTTGCGTATTCCGCAGTTTCTCCCTATACTGTGAAACCAGAATCCCGGTTTACCGCGTACCATTCGCCATGACTGCCCGGTGGGCACCCCGTAGTTCGCCTCCAGGCTCGGGCGTTCGGTTCCGGATCGGTGGGAGCCGGCTCGCTACATGCTGCCGGTTCGAGTCGCACGAGCGAAGGAGTGGTACATGTCTATCGGCGACAAAACACTTGTCTGCAGGGATTGCGGGCAAGACTTCGTCTTTTCGGCGGGTGAGCAGGCGTTCTATATCGAACGCGGGTTCGTCGAGCCGGCGCGTTGTCCGAGCTGCCGCGCTTCGAGGCGCCAGTCGCGCCCAGCGGCCGAGGGCGGTGCACCGCGCGGGGAGCGACAGCTCTTTCCGGCCGTCTGTGCGGAATGTGGCCAGGAGACAATGGTGCCGTTCGAGCCGCGTAATGGCCGCCCGGTCTATTGTCGGGATTGCTACCAGCGGATGCGCGTCAGCTAACCTCGGGCTCCCGCGGTTGACGCTTCGACCGCTCGCATCAGTCCAACTCACCCGCACGTTCCGCCGCGGAATGTCCACGAACCTCGGCAGACCGCGATGAGGAAACGATCAACCTGCGCCAGATCTGGAACGTTCACCAGCCCGGCGAATCGGCATGTCGCTCCCTCATCCAGGTTTGCTGCTGAACCGCGCTCGTCAGGTTCAATCCTCATCCCGCGCCATCGGCGAAAGCCTCGTCACTTGATGATTGACAGCCGCCGGGTCCGGCACTATAGTAGCTGCAGAACACCACTGGTCTGACCAATAGACCGCATATTTTAAGGCGGTATCGCTCATGGTCGAGCCGATACGACGGACCCGGTTGTCGCAGCAGATCGTCGCGCAGATCTGCCAGCTGATTCGACAAGGTCTGTTTCGCCCGGGCGACCGGCTGCCACCCGAACGCGAACTTTCGGAGCAGTTACGGGTGAGTCGCGCGTCGTTGCGCGAGGCGTTGCGCGCGCTCGAGATCTCCGGCATCGTCGAAGCGCGCCACGGCGGCGGCACCTACGTGCGCGATTTCTCGGAGTTGGATGTGATCTCGCCGCTGGCCCTTGTGTTGGAGGCGAGTGATGATCTGGTTGGCGATCTCTGGGAGACGCGGAGTATTTTCGAGCCGTCGCTCGCGGCGCTGGCGGCGGTACGCGCGACCCAGGCGGATATCGACACGCTGGCCGCGGTCGTCGATCGTCAGTCGGGTCGGTTCGATGGCGTGGGCGGTAACGATCGCGCCATCGCGCTCGATCGCGAGTTTCATAGCGTGATCGCGCGCGCCTCACGCAACGAAGTTGCGCTCCGGGTGGTGTATCTGCTCAACCAGGTGCTGCATGACGGCCAGCGGCACTTCACGACGTCGTCCGAGCGGCGCGCCCAGGCCTGGGTCAGGCATCGCGAGATTCTCGACGCGATTCGCGAGCGGGAGCCGCACCAGGCGCGCGCCATCATGCTGCGACACTTGCAGGAGGTTGAGGCGTTTATCCTGAGCGAAGTCGTTGGCGACCCGCCGTACCCGCGCCTGGACAACAGCTGATCTGCGCACAACCGCGCACAGATGTCCGCAGCGGCGCCGGTACACCCTGGGCGGCCGTTGCGGGAGCGCTCGCTGCTTGACAAGCGTAGGCGCTTCGAATAATCTAATGAAAAGCTCACCGTTAATCTATTCTCTCGACAAGATTCCTGATGGTCCGTGCGAATGGCGCGCGATTTGATCGGTATTCCACAAAAAATCGTATTCGTCTTCCTGTGGGGTAGCGAAGAACGCTGGAGCGACATCAGCGGGTTAGTCGAGCAGTTGTAGCGACCCCGGGCACCTCTCCGTTGTATTGAAGCGTCATTTTCGCGACGCAGGTTGTCGCATCATCCAGCTTCATGTGATTTATTGCGGCGTACGTGCGACGTCGCAATGTTGTTGTCCGCTGGTGAGAGAAGGATCGGAGCGCGACAAGATGCAACAGGATGGGCGCATTTCAAGAGATGACCTCGACGGGACCCGCGCAATGCAGGCGGAGGCGGATATTTCGTCCGCGCGCGCCGACGAGCGGAGCCTTCAGGCGCTCGAGTTCGGTCTCGAGTCGGCAGCGTCGATCCGCGATCGCAAGATTCCGCTCTTCAACCGCAGCCGCTGGGGGTTCTCCAACAGCGGCTTTTTCATGTCCTCGCCATTCCTGGCGGACATGCGCGAACTTGGTGGGCAGGATGTGGCGATTATGGGTGTGCCGCTCGATACCGGCACGACCTTCCGCTCCGGCACGCGCTTTGGTCCCCAGGCGATGCGGCAATCGTCGGGCGGCGGCTACAACCCGAGCATGGGCATCGACCTCGGCGAATCATTGACAATGGTCGACGTCGGTGACGTCTCGGTGATCCCGGCCAATATCGAGAAGAGCTTCGATCAGATCGCGCTCGCCATTGGCTATCTCCACGAGCGGGCGGTCTTCCCGGTCGTGCTGGGCGGCGATCATTCGATCGGCTATCCCGACATTCGCGGCATCGCCCCCTACATCGACGGGAACGTTGGGATCATCCATTTCGACCGTCACAGCGACCTGAGCGAGTACTCGCTCGACGAGCGGATGCACGGCTCGCCCTTCTTCCACGCTACGAACATCGAGAATGCACCGCCGAGTAATCTCGTGCAGATCGGCATCGGCGGCTGGACCGGCTCCCGCGAAGGGCTCAAGAATGCCCGTAACCGGCAGGCAACGGTCATGACGCTGGAAGATGTCGATCGCTTCGGGGTCGAACGCATCGCGGAGTATGCCCTGGAGATCGCCTGGAAGAACGCCAAAGCCGTCTATCTGAGTTTCGATATCGACTGCGTCGATCCGGCCTTTGCCCCCGGCACCGGCACGCCGGAGCCGGGCGGCTTCCTGCCGCGCGAGGTGATGCGGCTGGTGAAGATGATAACGCGCGAGGGGCTGATCGGCATGGAAGTCGTCGAGGTCTCGCCGCCCTATGACGTTTCGAACAACACCGCACAGCTTGGCACACGGATCATCATGGATGTCCTGGCGACGTTGGTGCTG
>CALAGB010000564.1 GCA_937891245.1 uncultured Thermomicrobiales bacterium
CCGTGTTTCTCCAAGACGGAACGGAGCGTCTTTCCTTGGATGAATTGCTCAATGAGATACGTTGTCTCACCACCGGCATGCGTTATGACGCCGGAGTCGTAGATCTTCGGCACATTCGGAAACTGCCAGGCCGTGACGGCCTCGACCTCGCGGCGCGTGCGTTCGTCCGCCGTAGCTGAGAGGATGAGCTTCACGACGACCTCTCCATAATCATCATGCCTGCCCCGATAAACCATCTTCTGGCCTCCTTGGGCCAGTGGCGACAGATCATGAAGGTGAGGCAGTGCATCGCAGATGATTGCGACATCAGGCAGGTGCACGGTCATCACCTCAACAATCAACGGAGGATTGGGATGCGAGGAGACTTCGGCCGATCCACTCATTGAATAGCCATGTCGCGTAGCAGAGTGGGAGAGGAAGTCGGGCGGAGGACGTGACCTCGGTGATACCCGCATCATTGCAAGTGTAGATCCCGATGCTCAGCTGTTTCGAACGCTCAATCGTCTTGATGGCTGGCCGATTAACTGGGGAAAGGACGTAGGTTTCGGACGCGAACCATCGATTCTTGCTTGCTTGTTGGAATACCGACTGCCAATCAGCGATCTTCGCCTCAACGGCGACAAGTCGCTTGATGCCAAAGGTGCGGGAAAGCGGCAACGGTTTCCACTCGTGACGGAATCGCCGGATAAGCCCTGCGCCGTGAAGATGCTCCACGGCACGGTCGACAACGCGTTGGTCTATCCCAAGCTGTTGTCCGATTCCCCCCGAATCCGACCCGCCGACATGGTAGAGGTGATTGAGGATCTTAAGGTCTTGTATATCGAGAGCAGCGCGACTGGCCGGCCAATTTTCAAATCGACGCGGATCGTACACTGTGATGACAAGATCCGGGAAGCCTGTCTCGAGCGCTGGCTCATGGAATAAGGCGAGGTGCTTTTGACGGGATCGACACTGAAAGCTCGGTACGATTGCCGACGCAAACCGGTGAACCAAATCTGATTCTGGGCCATGGCAACCGCTTCGTGTGTTCAAGCCGATTCGAGGATTTGTAGCCACGAAGTTCAACATCGTCGTCACAACTATCTCCATGCTCGTTCTAACTCTTGGACTCAGCTGGCGCCAAGCGCTTTGAGTGCTTCCCACGACCCTTTGGCAGTGTGAACATCGCTCTCGGAGACCAATAGATAGCGCCAGATCGTGCCGACGGTCTCATCTGCGCTGACGTGATTGGCCCAGCGCCGTGCCGCGTTACGCTTCTCCTGCACATCTTCGCTGGTCATCTCTTTGTCCATCTTGACTTCGATAACCCAGTGCGCGTCATCCAGATCCACCGCGATGAAATCGGGGTTGTATTCCTTGGCCCCGGTCCAGAGGATCGGGAGATCGCCGATCTGGAGACGAACCCAGAGCCTGATCGTATCCTCCTCTTCGAGGATGTTTGCGACGTCTCGCTCCGTCGACGAATCGAACCAATCCTGAGCGTAGAGCGACTTCTGATAGCCCTCGTAACCGATGCCCTTTTTGAATGCGCCAAAGAGGTCGTGGCTCGCTTCCGGCCGGCTGATGCGCACCCTGTTGAACTCGGTCAGTTCGACGACGTTCTCGTAAGACGGCTTCGTCGCGAAGCGCCGCTGCTCCTCGGTGACGAGTTGCACCAGGCCGCCAGCTGCTCGATCGAGGTAGCCGCTCAAGATTTTCTCGGCATCGTCCCCAAGTCCACGAAGGAACGCATCGACGATTTGGTTTGCCGCGTACATCTCACTCGAGCGTGCCGGCACAACCGGCGCGCCCAGTACCCTCTGGAGGAGCTGTTGCTGACGATCTTCTAGCGGAAAGAGGGATGCTGGTGACGGCACCTGATCTATGGCTCCAGCCGTGACCATCTCGGTATACCGCATCCCATCTGGCGTGTTGACGATCCGGGCACTCAGGGTCACCCGCCTGAGATTGCCGACCGGGTCCGCGGCCATGCTCTCACCAAGACGACGAAATGGCTCGAGATTCGTGAAATCCGCCAGGGAGAACTGGCTCGTCACCGTGGTCATCTTGAGTCGCGGGATAGGGAGTTTGGGCAGATCGGGCCGTGGGGCGAGCTTCACCTGCAACTGGGCGAGTTGTTGCTCTGCCTTCTGCGTATGATCCTCAAGACTCTGAATCACCGCCGTTCCCGCGTAACTTGGCGTTTCCTCGGGCGACGGACTGGGTGTGATTGTCTCAACGGTCGCGATCGTAGCCTGCACCGGCGTCGTCTCGGTCGTTGGCACCAGCTGGCCCATGACGTTGCGCCGGAGAACGGCTCGACTGCGGTAGTCGATGAACTGCTCGTTGAGCACACCGGCTTTCCGGAGCAGGTCCTCATAGCGTTCATGCCCCAGCACCTCGAGCGTGTCCAGGAACTCGACGTCGGTATAGCGGCCGAAGGGCAGCCGGAGGCCGCGCCCCAAGGTCTGCTCGGTCAAGATCTCGGAGACCGAAGCCCGCAGAGAGGCGATGATGTAAACATTCTTGACGTCCCAGCCTTCCTTGAGCATGCCGACCGAGATCACCACACGGTAGGGGTTGTCGGGCTCTTCAAGATGATCCAGCTGGGCGAGCGCCTCATCGGGTTTGTTCGAATGGACCGTGAGCACGCGATCGGCGTAGCGGCCGCCGACGAAGGACGGATCGCTCAGAATGAGCTCGATCTCCTCCGCTTCGGCGATACTCGGCGCGATCACCAGCATGATCGGGAGCACCGGCGTCGCGCCCGAATCCTGACACCAGCGCTGAATTGCCTGCTCCTTGAGTTCGAGGAGACGGATGCCATCGAGGAGTTTGGTCTGTGGATCGGTGCGATCATCTTTGCGGCCGACCAACACCGGGGTCTTGACGAGTTTGTCGGCGATGGCCGCGGCCAGCGGATAGCGAAAGATGATCTGACTGGGCGGTGTCTTTTTATGCGGTGTGGCGGTCAATCCGATCAAGACGCGTGGACGCAATTCTCGGACTGCCTCCGAGAAGGCCGGACCGTAGTAGGTATGGTGTTCGTCGGCAAAGACGGTCAGTTCGTCGCGCTCCTGGAGATGTGAGTAGAAGGCCTCGCCCAAACCCTCCTGAAACTTGTGCGTTCGTCGTCCGAGCTTTGACTGCG
Source organism: uncultured Thermomicrobiales bacterium (assembly GCA_937891245.1). Lineage (GTDB taxonomy): Bacteria > Chloroflexota > Chloroflexia > Thermomicrobiales > Thermomicrobiaceae > CALAGB01. Next base: position 3,131 of record CALAGB010000564.1, read on the forward strand.
GTTTGAGCAGCGCCTGAACGGTGAAGATATAGAGCTTGACCTGGTCGGGATCGTCGAGGATGGCTCTCATCGCAGGAGTCGCAAAGTTCTCACTAGTAACGACGACCGGACGAACCTCCATGCCACGTAGCAGACTCTTGGAATGGCCCGGTGTGAAGTTCGCCACCGTCTTGTCGAGAATCGTGCGGCCCGGGGTAATGACCACGAAATCACGCACACCGTCAGCCGCCAGGTACTCGATCGTCGAGGCGAGGACATAGGTCTTGCCGACACCCGTGGCCATATCAACGATTGCCTCAAAGGGCGGCGGTTCGCGGTCGATATCGTAATGCCGAGTTATCTCGACGATGATGCTCTCCAGCGCATCCTTGTTGGGTTGTCGCAGATCGAGGCGCGCAGCAATAGCTTCGATCCGGTCGAGATCGAAGAACTCATCGACAGTGGTGAGCGTGCTCGTCACGATCGCACCGCCTCGGCCGAATCATCAACAACGTGCTGGTCCGAGCTCGTATCGAGAAGACGCCGTTGGACCCAACGCGTCGCCTGCCGGTATTCATGCAGGATCGACTGCGGAATCTTGCGCACGGTAGAGCCGGGCCGCAGTTCTCGGAGCGTCTCTCTGGCCGCAGGGTCGACCGCCGTACCGCACACCAGGAGTTGCTCTTCCTCGGCAAGGGCGTTCACCAGCAAGCGCACGACGTCCTGATTGACGAGCCCATCAACGACGGCGAGCCGTGACCGTCCTCGCGTTCCACAGAAAGGGGGATCCGGAACGTAGTCGTACTGCAACTGCGCTGCGGTGACCTCGGCTAATTTCCCATTGGTGGCCCAAGGACTGAGAAAGACCTGGCCGCTGACCTCATCGAACATGGATGGCGCGACCGCCAGGATTCGGAATCCGCCACCACCGTGCCATATCGTTTCTCGCTTTGTCTTGTCGGCGGCACGCAACACCCTCACGAGTTCTCTCACTGCTAGGTCACTGAGGCAGTCGATATCGGCGAGGGCGCCGACCTTCAGCAATGCGTCGACGGTTCTTGCGGCTGCGCGTGCGTCGCCCGGCTTCACCCC
>CALAGB010000565.1 GCA_937891245.1 uncultured Thermomicrobiales bacterium
GGGTCGCCTCTTCGCTCTGTTTGGCCGCCGCCATCAGCCTCGGCCCCTACTATGGTGCGCTGGTTGCCGGCGTCGGTGCCGTGGCAGTTGAGATCTTTCAGCGACGGCCGGCCATTAAGTTGAGCGTCAACGTTACGAACTATATTCTCTCGACGTTTGTCGCCGGTTGGACCTACACGTCGTTTGCCAATCTGACCGCCAGCCCGATCTCCGGGACACGCAACATCTCGGTCACGGTCGGCGCGGCGCTGGCATTTAACCTCATCAATTCGGGCATCATCGCGATCGTACTGTCGCAGGTGGTGAGCACGACGCCCTGGCGCATGTGGCGCAGTAATGTACGCGGCGTCGCCTTCGAGAGCCTCTCATTACCAACTCTCGGTGCGCTGGTCCCGGTCCTCTACGAGCAAAACCCGATCGGTGTCCTATTGGTCGTCATTCCGCTGCTCGGTCCGTACCTCTCGTTCCGGCGCTACGGCCAGATCCACCGCGAGACGCGGTCGACGATCGAACTGGTCGCCGACTTGCTCGACCGGCGTGATCCCTATACGGCAGAGCATTCCAAACGGGTGAGCGATTACGTTGAGATGATCATCGACGAACTGAAATTCCTCTCATTCGAAGAGCGAGAGGTTGTCCTGGCAGCGGCGCCGGTCCATGACCTCGGGAAGATCGGTACGACCGATCTGGTCCTCAGCAAGCCGGGCAAGCTGACGGATGAAGAACGAGAGATCATCAAGGAACATGCGCCCGAAGGTGCCGCGATTCTCGGCATACTTTCGATGTACCACGATGCCGCAAACGTCGTACGCCATCATCACGAGCGCTGGGATGGCACCGGTTACCCGGATGGGCTTGCGGGCGACGCCATTCCAATCGGATCCCGCATTATTGCCGTTGCCGATACCTACGACGCGATGACCAGCGATCGCGTCTATCGCAAGGCGCTGTCGCACAACGTCGCGCTCGCTGAAATCCGACGGGGCGCCGGCAGCCAGTTCGATCCCCGTATCGTGGATGCCTTCCTGCACGGCATGAACGCGCAGCCGGTCGCGCTCGAAGTTCCGAACCTCCGCCCAGTCTGATTCTGAGTCAATCCACCGCACCGATCGTGCATAATCAAGTCATTGGTCTTGAATGCGCGGGGCAAACTACCGCGTGTGCTACTCGGTGAGGGTGATGCTTGAGCGCCGCGGTAACGATCGATTTCCATGACACGCTCTTTCTCTGCGATGACTGGTTCGTGCTCGAAGTACGCGACCTACCCCTCAAGTTTCTCGATTGGCAAGCGGCGCGAAATGGCCGGAGTATCGATCTCACGATACGCGAACGCATCGTGCCCGCATACCGCGCGTTACGCCTCGGCATTATTGAAAGCGGAATCGAGATCGACGCCGTCGAGAATATTGTGCGGGTCTGCGAACAGCTCGGGCTCGAATCCGACCGGGCCGAAATCGGGCTGGCAGTCGATGAACTCATGAACGCCACACTGGCGACAGCTCACCCGCGCCCTGGAGTGCTCGACTTCGTGACGACGATCAGGAACGCCGGCATACCGATGGGCATCGTCTCGAACGCCATTCACGAGCCGTTTCTGGAGTGGGCGGTTGAAGCGGCTGGGATGCACGGACTCTTCGATTCGATCCTAACCTCCGCGCGCGCCGGTTATTACAAATCACGTCCGGAGATCTACCTTCAGGCGGCCCAGGAACTCGGCGTCGCTCCGCAGAAAGTCATCCACATCGGCGACTCTCCCCGATTCGATGTCGCGGGTGCGGCTGCCGCCGGTATGCGCACCGTCTGGCTCGATCTCGGGCACGAACCGCCTGGCGAGGTCAAACCCGATCGAACGGTCACCAGCTTCGACGGACTTGCGCAAATCCTGTTCGACGAACTCCAGCTTGGGCGGCGCGATGCGCTTTGACATCTTTACACTCTTCCCCGGTGCATATGAAGGTCCGCTCACGGAAAGCATCATCAAACGCGCCCAGGACGACGGATTGATCGAGATCGCCCTTCACGACATTCGCAACTGGTCGACCGACCGTCATCGTTCGGTCGATGATTATCCGTACGGCGGCGGCGCCGGTATGGTCATGATGGCGCCACCAATCGTCGAGGCCGTCGAGGAAACGCTTGGGGACGATGTTGGCCGGGTGCCGATCGTGCTCCCCTCGCCCGCCGGAGCGTTGTTCACGCAGGTAATAGCGCGGGAATTCGCGCGAGCCGATCGACTCGCGATCATCTGCGGTCGCTACGAAGGCATCGACCAGCGCGTCACCGAAATACTGGGAGCACGCGAAGTTTCGATTGGTGATTTCGTGATGACCGGCGGCGATCTTGCCGCGGCGATCATCGTCGACGTTGTCGCGCGTCTGATTCCCGGCGTCATAGACAACGAGTCGCTAGCGATGGAGTCACACACATCCGGTCTGCTCGAATACCCGCAGTACACGCGGCCGCAGCGTTATCGCGAGCGCGACGTCCCGGAGATCTTGTTGAGCGGCCATCACGCACGCATCGACGCCTGGCGCCGAGAAGAATCGTTGCGACGGACCTGTGAGCGCCGCCCGGATCTTCTGGAGCGCGCCTCTCTTACGAGCACAGAGCGTGAGCAGGTCAAACGGTGGCGCGAAGCCGGCGCGAATGAGTAGGAGGCGTGTGAATGGCGCTTGAGCCAGGGGGGGTGATCGCCTGGGTGATCCTCGGCCTGCTGGCCGGATGGATCGCTGGCAAGCTGACCGCCGGTCGCGGCTTCGGCTGTCTCGGGAATGTTGCCATCGGTCTCGCTGGCGCGGTTATCGGAGGATTCATTTTCAGCACGCTCGGCATCCATGGGCTGGCCGGTTTCTGGGGCAGCTTGATCATCGCCGTCATCGGCGCCGCCGCACTTGTCGTTGTCGTCAACCTGATCACGAACTGAGCCTGCCTATGTCCAATGATCCCGAACAACACGAGCCGATCATCTCACTCGTCGATGTGCGCAAGGCGTATCAGGCCGGTCGGCGCCAGGTTCAGGCGCTCGGAGGCATCGACCTCCGCATCGAGCGAGGCGAATGGGTCGCGATTCTTGGTCCGTCCGGCTGCGGCAAATCGACCCTGCTCAATCTTTTGAGCGGCATCGACCGAGCGTCGTCTGGTGAAGTCAACGTACTTGATCGCGATCTGACGACCATGAGCGAGGAACGCATCGCCCGCTGGCGTGGCCGTTCGATCGGAATCGTCTTCCAGTTCTTTCAACTGATGCCGACGCTGACCGCACTCGAAAACGTCATGCTGCCGATACAGATCAACGCACGAAGCTCGCGGAACACACGGGCGAAGGCGCTCCTCGAACGAGTCGGCATCGCCGACCTGGCCGGCAACTTTCCGAATGAATTGTCCGGCGGTGAACAGCAGCGTGTCGCGATCGCCCGGGCGCTCGCCAATGATCCGCCAATCCTGCTGGCCGATGAGCCGACCGGTAACCTCGACAGCGCCTCGGGGCAGCTCGTTCTCCGGCTTCTCGAAGAAACCTGGCTCGACGGTACCACGCTCGTCCTCGTGACCCACGACATCAACGTCGCGACCTACGCCTCGCGCGTGATCACGATGCGTGACGGAGCGATCGTCGAGGACGTACGCACCGAACGCCGCTCGGTCGCCGCTGTCGCCGCCCGCGGGTCGTAACGACGCACCGAGGGTGTGAAATACTTTTCCCTGGCTGGTCGCCGGAACCCAGATGGACCCGGGTTCGTGAGGGCAACGATGGACCTCTTCCTCGTCAAAAACCTGCGCGACATCGAGCGCCGGCCGCTGCGAACGCTGCTGACGATTGCCGGCGTCTTGCTCGGGGTCGCTGGTGTTGTCGCCATCTCCTTCACCGGACGAAATCTCGCTGAGGCGCAACGCCAGACTTACGCTGGAACGCGCCAGCCCGATCTCACCGCGTTCGTCTCGAATCTCTCACCGACCCTGGTTGGCTTGATCGAGCGTCGCGATAACGTGGCTGTCGCCGATACACGATCCGTCCAGTACACCCGCGCCTCATCGGGCGGCGACTGGGTCACGACGCAACTCATTGGTATTTCAGACTTCAATGAAGAAAAGTTGTCGACCCTCGAACTGGTATCGGGGCGTTATCCGGGCCGGGGAGAGGTCGTCTTCGACGTGACGGCGACGAAACTGCTCGACCTCAACATTGGCGACCTGGTAGCGCTCCAGCCGAACGCCGGTGCCACGATCTCGTACGCCACGATCAGCGGCTTCGTGCGTGCTCCGGCGACGATCGACGCCTCCATTTTGAATCAGGCGACCGCCTTTGCCCCGGATCACGACGTGCTTCGCATCGTCGGCCAGCAGTACGACAACTACCTCATGCTGAAAGTCAACGAGCCGCAGCGCGCCAGCCAGACGGCGAACGAGATCAGCGGTTTTCTCAGCAAACGCGGTATTTCGCACGGGTCGTTCACCGTGCGCGATCCCAACTCCTTTACCGGCAGCAGCGAGTTGCAGACCCTGTTGCTCCTCTTGCGCGTCTTTTCGTATGTCGGTGCAGCACTGAGTAGCTTCCTGGTCGCCAACACCATTGCCGCCGTGATGATCGAGGAGACGCGACAGATCGGCATCATCAAGGCGCTCGGTGGCACCCGCTGGACGACGATGCGCACCTATCTCACCTTCGCCAGCATCATCGGGCTCTCCGGCAGCATCGTCGGCTGGGCCGCCGGGTTGGTTGGCGGTCAGTTGCTGTCGAAGTACCTCGCCGGACTATCGGGACTGGTGCTACCGCCCTTTAGCCTGTCGGTGCATGAGCTACTGCTGGCCGTCGCGGTCGGGCTGGGGGTAACGCTCAGTTCGGCCGCACTCCCAGCGTGGTTCTCGGCACAGCGACGCGTGGCGCAACTGATGGCCAGTGTCGGCGTGACGTCGGATTTTCATCGTGGGCTGGTGCAGCGTCTGACCTCTCGCATGAGTCGCTTATCCGCCATGACCGTCATCGGTATTCGGAATCTCGTGCGCCGGCCGGTCCGCGCGTGGATCACCCTGGCGCTCGTCGCCGTCGCGGTCGCGACCTTCCTGGCAACCCAAGCGGTCAGTAACTCGGTCAACGACACGGTCGATCATCTCTATGCGCTCTACGGCGCCGATGGCTGGCTCTTCTTCAATCAGAATCTCGATCTCGATTTCAACCGCGTGATCGAGCAACAACCGAATGTCGTGGCAGCCGAACCATGGGGTAACACTGGCGGTTCGCTCGGGAGTGTCCGAACCGATGTCTGGGGAATGCCCGAGAATACGTCGATTTATACGCCTCGCGTCATCGCGGGAACCTGGTTGAAGCCGGCGAACCCATATTCGGTCGTGCTGACCAGTAACCTTGCCGGCCGCATCGATGCCCAGGTCGGCGATATTCGCACCCTCGATGTCGCTGGAACATCGACACTCGTGCAGGTAACCGGTATCGTGAACGACGCAAGCACCTATCTCGGTGCCACGACGACGGGAAAGCTCTTTATGCGGATCGACGACCTGCAAACGATTGCCGGAATAGGTGGACGGGCGAGTCTATTTGCGCTGAAGTTGCAATATTCGGAACCGCATCAAGTCGATCGTGAACTCGATCAGCTCGAGACACATTTTCAGCAGTATGGACCGCAGACGCTCGCGACGTACAAAGATCAGCAGAGTTCACGTCAGGCGATCGATATTCTGACGCTGATGCTGAACGCCATGGTGGTCATCATTGGCGTTGTCGGGCTTGCCGGGATTACCAACACGCTTATCATCAATTTGACCGAACGACGACGCGAATTTGGCATTTTGCGCGCCCTTGGTGCGACGGCGGCACACCTGATCCGGCTGGTGTTGGCCGAAGCACTCGGCATCGCATTTGCGGGCTGCGTGGCGGGCATCGCCATCGGCTACCCACTGGCGCGCTATCTCGTCCACTTGACCGGCACCCAACTCTTCGCGCTCGATTTCAGCTTGAGCCCGCAAACGATCGGTGCGACGGTACTTGTCGCGCTCGCCGCCACCGCGGCGATTAGTACCGGACCGGGGTTGATCGCTGCACGCATCCGGCCGATCACCGTGCTGCGCTATGAGTAGGCGCCGCCCGGCGCTGGTCGCCGCCATCATCATCGCGCTCATTGCTGTCGTGCTCGTCGCCTATTTCATGTTCGGTCGTGGCTCGAATGCGCGCACCGCGACCGTCACACGCGGCTCACTTGAAGCGACGATTGAAACGGTCGGACAACTCCAGGCGAAGAACCCAATCGCCGTCCACAGCTCGCTGAATGGAACCGTCCAGATCGTCGCCGTCAGCGCGGGGGATTCGGTGAAGGCGGGTGACGTCCTCGTCCAGATCGATCGTGCGCCGTATGACGATGCAGTGCAGGCCGCACAAAAGGAACTGGCGAACGCGGAGTCTGCGCTCAATCTGGCGCAACTCCAGGCCGGCGGCAACCCAAACGACGAACAGCGGGCGACCGTACTGCGCGCAGCACAGAACCTCGACGCAGCGCATCAAGAACTCCAGCGTGCCGAGGATCAGATCGCCAAGACGCTCATCCTGGCACCCTCCGACGGAACGATCGTCGATGTCAAGACGGCGCCGAACGCACCGATCGGCCAGGGATCGGTCGCGGTCGACATGGCGAACCTTAACGACCTGTCGCTCTCGGTCGAGATCGATGAAATCGATGTTCCGCACGTCACCAACAGCATGACGGCCACGTTCCGGCTCGATGCGTATCCTGGTACCGAGATCAAGGGAACGCTGACCAATGTGTCACCGATTGCTCAAACGAGCGGCGGCACGACGACCTTTCCGGCGACCGTCACCTTCACGGCGCCCGAGGGGCTGCTTCTCCGGCCCGGCATGAACGCCAACGTTTCGATCCAGACAGCCGTCCGCTCCGACGTGCTCCTCATCCCGCAAAGCGCGTTGCGAACCGTCGGCAAACGAACGTTTGTTACGGTTGTTCGCGATGGCAAGCAGTCCGAAAAGGAAATCCAGGTCGGTCTGAGTAGTGGCGGTCAGGTGGAGGTTGCGTCGGGCCTGAACGAAGGCGACCGCGTCGTTATTCACTAATCTGGCGGCATAGCGCCTCTGTCCCGACAAAACCTAAGCCAAAAGTACGTATGGTAGTGCGTCCGTATCAAATCAACCGGACGAATAACCTAGTGACCACTCGCCGATCGGACCGTACGCTTCGAAAGGTGGCGTTGTTCCATCTGCCATTTCCTACAAGGAGTGTGACCGCGAATGGCGAGTCTGGCGCAAGGAACCCGAAGTCTCGGCCTTGGTGAACCGGGAGCAATTGAACAAACCGGCCTGGACTTATCGTTCATCTGCGATCTCACTCTGAAATCGATCTACTTTCAGAGTTCGGCCACGGGCCAGGCAATCTCGGATCAGATCTGTTTGCCCTACTTCAACGTCGTTGAGCGAGCACTCGCGCAGCTGAAGCGTGAAGAGTTCGTCGAGATCAACGGCTCGCTTGGCATCGGCGAGATGGCATATCAGTATGCGCTTACGCCGAAGGGCGTGGGCCGGGCGCACGAGATACTGGAGCGGAACGCCTATGTCGGCCCCGCGCCGGTGACGCTCGATGCGTTTCGTGAAATGGTCCGCCTGCAGTCGATCAAGAACACGCGCGTCACGCCGCAGGATGTGCGCAAAGCGATGCACCCGCTCGTCATCGCGGACGAAATTCTCGATACGGTCGGTGAAGCCGTGAATACCGGCGGCTCGGTTTTCCTCTTCGGAGATCCGGGCAACGGCAAGACGGTGCTTGCCGAACGCATCACCGATCTGCTCGGAAGCGTCGTGCTCATCCCGCACTGCATCCTGGTTGACGGTCAGATCATCAAAGTGCTCGACCTGCAAAACCATCAGCCGGTTGCCCCGACGACAGCCCGCTCCGATCTCGATCGCCGCTGGGTGACCTGCAAGCGCCCAACGGTGATCGTCGGCGGCGAGTTGACCATGCAGAGCCTTGACCTCGTCTACGATCCCAGCTCCGGCATCTACGAGGCGCCGTTGCAGATGAAGGCGATCAACGGCATGCTGCTGATCGACGACTTTGGACGGCAACAAGTTCGGCCGCGCGACTTGCTCAATCGCTGGATCGTGCCGTTAGAGAAGCGCGTCGATTTCCTGACCCTCCACACCGGCAAGAAGATTGAGATTCCGTTCGACGAGCTGATCGTCTTTTCGACGAACCTCAAGCCGCAGGACCTCGTCGATGAAGCATTCCTCCGCCGTATTCAGAGCAAGATCCGCATCAACAATCCGACGATCGATCAGTATCGCCAGATCTTCCGCCAGCAATGCGAACTGCTCGGCGTGCCCTTCGAACAGGCCGGTTTGGTGCACTTGCTGCGCGAACATTATGTGAAACCGAAGCGTGAGCTCCGTTCATGTCACCCGCGCGATATCCTGCGTACGCTCGTCGGTATCGCGCGCTATCTTGGCTCGACGCCATCGCTCACGCCCGAACTGATCGATCGTGCCTGCGCGACCTACTTCGTCGAGTTTTAAGCGATTTCGAGAAGAGCATGAGGCACGGGCACCTGCAACCATGAGCCGGTTCACCCGTCAGTCTAACGAGTACCGCTGGCACGACGCATACCGGACGGCACGGACCGAATACATCGACAATAACCGAGCGCCGACCAAACAAGCATGTATACTTTCGACGCGCGCCAGCCAGGTGCGAGGTAACTATGAGAAGGGTCGCACGCTGGAACCCAGGACTCGCCCCTCCACCAGCGACCTCATAACGAGGATGTCATGCGTAAAATCACGCCCATCAAGCTGATTTCCGCTGCGATCGTACTGGTTGTCGGACTGCTGATCGCGATCGCGGTCATTCAAAACAGCCCGAGCAACGATGGTGTAAATGTCACCCAGATTGTCCAACGCCTGCAGGAGGGGGATGTCGCCAAGGTCGTCGTTCATTCCGACGGACGAACGGCCGATGTCACATTCGTCGACAAGACCGAAAAAACCGTCGTCCTCCCGCCGGGAGAGTCGTTCACCCGTTTTCTGACCGAATCGAACATCCCGCCGAGTGAATGGCCGCCGGTGCAACTCGAGCGCGCCTCGACCTGGTCTGCCGGATCATCCCTGATTTTCAAGGTCGTGCTGATCGTCGCAATCGGCGGCTTCATGATCTTCATGTTCCGCAAGCTCAGTCCCGGCTCAATCGGTTCCAACACCGCGCGTCGTGGCGCGTTTGAACCGATCCGTCCGGGCGACCGGCTGGTCACGTTCGACGACGTCGCCGGATCGGAAGAGGTGAAGGAAGAGGTCGCCGACATTGTCGACTTCTTGCGCGAGCCGGATCGCTTCCGTGAAGTCGGCGCGCGCATCCCGCGCGGTGTCTTGCTGGCGGGACCTCCCGGCACCGGCAAAACGCTGATCGCCCGAGCGCTGGCAGGCGAAGCGCGGGCATCCTTCTTTTCGGTCAGCGGTTCTGAATTCGTCGAACTCTATGTTGGTGTCGGCGCCTCGCGCGTCCGCGAACTCTTCCGCAAGGCGAAGGAAAACGCGCCCGCGATCATATTTGTCGATGAAATCGACGCCATCGGTCGGCGACGCGGACGGGCAGAGCAGAGCACCGAGTACGATCAGACGCTCAATCAGATTCTGGTCGAAATGGACGGCTTCGAGGAACGCACCACCGTGGTGGTGGTCGCCGCCACGAACCGGATCGATATCCTCGATTCGGCCCTCCTCCGACCGGGACGTTTCGACCGCAAGGTGATCGTCGATCTTCCCGATCGTGCGGCCCGCTCGGCGATTCTCAATGTCCACGGTCGTGGCAAGCCGTTCGAACCGGACGTCGATTTCGAGGAGGTTGCCGCTCGGACGACCGGGATGACCGGCGCCGATCTCAGCAACATCGTCAACGAGGCCGCCATTCTGGCCGGCCGCGCCCGCCGCCCTACGATTGGGATGGCGGACATGCTCGAGGCGCTCGATCGCACGATCGCGGGACCGGCGCGCAACTCGCGGCGGTTCACCGAGCGGGAGCGGCAGGTCGTGGCCTACCACGAAGCCGGGCACGCCGTCGTAGCGCATCTACTGCCGAACGCCGATACGGTGCGTAAAGTGTCGATCGTTTCGCGCGGTCAGGCGGGCGGCTACACGATGATCATCCCCGATGAAGATCGTGGCCTCTGGACGCGGGCGCAACTATCGGATCGTCTTAGCGCATTGCTCGGCGGCCTGGCGGCGGAAGAGATTTCATTTGGGGACGTCACAACCGGGTCGTCGAATGACCTGGAGCGCACCTCCAGCATCGCCTCGTCGATGGTGCATCGCTACGGTATGAGCCAGCGCTTCGGTCTCCTTTCAACGATGTCATCGGCCAGCGACATCGGCCAAATCTCGCCCCAGACTGCATATACCGCCGAACAGGAGACGCGAGAACTGGTCAGCCTGGCGCACGAAACCGCGCTCATGGTGCTCCGAACGCATCGAGATGATCTGGAGCGCGTCGCGCAGCGACTGCTCGAGGTCGAGACGATCGAAGCGAGCGAACTGGCGGAACTAATCAATGCACCGCGACCGATGGTCATGCCAGCGCCAACGACCAGCAGCGATACCCGCCCGGTGACGCCGGAGCCGAAAGCCCAGCCGATGCGCGAGCGACCGCGCCGTCGCGCCGGCCGGGCCGCGGTTGCGGTCGCCGCGTTCACGCGACAAGCGGTCGCCAACGCGGTTCGTAAATCGAACCAGGAGGCCGATCCGACCTAGGTTCGGTCCAACAGAGCAGACGAACGGGCAGCCAATTGGCTGCCCGTTTTCAGTTGTGCGATTATAGGCTCCTAGCGATCCGGCTGTCCGCCGATCAGTCGTGCCCGCTTAATTTCGTACTCGGCGTCGGAGAGCACGCCGGACGACCGAAGATTGTCGAGCGACTCAAGGAGTTGCGAGCGATCGTCCACGACGAACTGCTGCTTTGCCAGGCGTCCATGCCCTTCGAGCGTGTTGCGCGCATCGAGAATCGCACGCTTGAAATCGAGCGGCGCCTTCAAGGCATCCAGTCGATTCAGGCCGGCATCGCTGCCGGTGATGATCTCGATCGTGCCGTAGTTGAACATCCGACCGAAGAGCGACTGTGTGAGCAGAATGTCGTTCACTTTCTCCAACGACGAATCGAAGACGCGCCGGCTGAGCAAACCCTCAACCTGCACGATGCGGTCGTTGGTGACGGCATACACCTCATTCCGCCAGGAAAGAAACTTGACGAGTGCGATGACAATCGGGACGAGGCTGATCACCCAGAGCACGATCCCGATGTACAGGTTGTAGGAGACCGCCATCCAGATACCGACACCGATAAGGATGAGCGCCGCAATGACAAAGAGCGCCAAGCGCCCGGCTAGAAAGAGCGGATGGCGCCGCGCGGTCACCAGGATGACTTCGCCATCTCCCAGCATCCCGTGTAGTTCCGACATGGCCAACCTCCACACCCAGATTGAACCGAACGGTCAGGTTATCGCCAACTTGTCCGTTCATCCTACGCGATATGGACGGCACACTTCAATTGGCGATGATTCTGAGGACCGCCAGCGAGCGGGGTTCACGCTCCAGCACGGAGCTCACGTAGCCGCGCAGGGCGCGATCGATCTCCCGGCGTAACGACTCCGGCAAGCGGAGGCGCAACGCCGTTGCGAACTCCCCCCGTTCGATCAATCTCAGGTATTTCAAAGCATTGACGGAGAGCGGCGTCGTGCGTGGATCGAAGGCCAGACAGTTCGGACAGACAACGCCACCGGCCAGGCTGAAGCCGTTCTCAACGGGGGCAAGGTCTTCACCACAATTGATGCACTTGAATAGTTCAGGTTGAAAACCCATCAATGTGAGCAGGCGGTACTCGAAGAAGGTCGACGTCACGAACGGATCGCAGCCGCTATCGAGCCGGGCGAGCGAGGTGATGAGCAATTCATAGGACGGACGATTCTCCTGACCCTCGCCGGTGAAGGCGTCAAGCAGATCGCCAAAATAGCCAGCGTAGGCGATCAATTGCTCATTTTGATGGAGGAACACGAAGGGGTCGATCAACGTCGCCTGCGTGACGATATCGAGGTTTCGCCCCTTCGCCAGCAGCAGGTTCGTCCGCGCGAACGGCTCGATGTGACCGGCAAGCCGGCTTTGCGTTCGGCGCACCCCTTTGGCAACGACTTTCAGCTTGCCGTGCCGATCGGTGAAGAGCGTCAAAATCCGGTCGGCCTCACCCAGGTTGAGACGGCGTAAGACGACCCCTTCGGCGGGATAGAGTCGAACGCGCTCTGTTCTGGAGATCCTTGCCGATTCGTCGCTCACGCCGTGTGCTCCACGATACCTACGATTAGACCCGAATTATGTCATGCACCCCGATTGCGTGACCGATCGACGAGTTCGACCCACTGCC
>CALAGB010000566.1 GCA_937891245.1 uncultured Thermomicrobiales bacterium
CGCCTTGCGGAAGGCCTGCTTCAAACGGAGCGGCACGTCCGTCTCGGAGACCTCGGAGCCGTAATATTCGTCTCGCAGCGTGTCGATCGCGATGCGCGAGGCGACCTCACCACGCTGGTAACCGCCCATGCCGTCGGCAACCGCGACCATGATGCCGTTTTTCTCTACCGCATCGGTCGACGCATCACTGACGAAGACGGCATCCTCGTTCTGCTCTCGGACAGAACCAGTATCCGTTCCCGCACCGATGATGACGCGTAGCTCTTCCACGGCTGTCGTGCCTCGACTCCTTTTGAGTTGCCTTGCCGGGCCGGCGAATCGTCACGTGCCCGGTTTCGCGCTTCGGCCGCAGAATCGTAACATAGTGGCCGTACGACCGCAAAAGCGATGCGTCCTGGTTCAATTCAGCCTATGGTACGATTGGCGGTCGCAAGTCGGGTCGGATACGGAGACCGTGTTCATGAGATTTCAACTCGTGACTCGAATCATATTGCTCTGCGCGGTCGCGATCGCTCTGGACGGTTGTGGCGGCTCGAAATCAGATAACAATACCGCCACGGCGAACGGCGTGAGCGCCCAAACGGTCCTCGAACAGGCGGCGACGCGCTTCGATCAGGTGTCTTCGCTTCACTTCACGCTCTCAATCGACGGCAGCGTCCCGCTTGACACGACGAATACGCTCGCTCTGCATGGAGCGGAAGGCGACCTTTCACGACCGGATAGAGCACAGGCGAAAGCCAGCGTCGGCTTCCTCGGCGCGACCATTTCGATCAAGTTTGTCTCCATCGGAGGCGATCAGTTCATCACCAATCCAATCTCCGGTTCCTGGGAGATGGCCCCGGCCAACCTCGGCTACAACCCGGCCGTTCTCTACAACAAGGACACGGGGATCGCCCGAGTGCTAAACGCACTGGAAAAGCCGAAGATCGCCGGAAACGAGTCGGTGAACGGCGAGGAGAGCTATCACATTACCGCCACCGTCGCGCGGGCTGACATCCAGCCGATCGCGGCGGGTGCCGTCGCCAGTCAGGCGCCCGCGATCGATCTCTGGATCACCAAATCAGCGTCCGATCTCGTGAAGTTGACGTTGCACGATGCGGATAGCTCCAAGAAGAACGCGACGACATGGACACTGAATCTGAGCCAGCAAAACCAGCCGGTGACCATCGAACGCCCGAAACTCTGACGATCATGTCTTCTGAAACAGACGCCGCACGCCCAAGCGGCATCCTTGTGCCGGCGCTGGTCGTTGTGCTGGCCGCGGCGCTCGATCTGACCGTCATCGCGCCGCTATTGCCGCGCATGCTCCTTGACCTGGGCGTCAATACTATCGAGGCGGACCGATATGTCTGGGTCGTCACCGGTTATTTGATCGCCTACACGTTGACGATCCCGCTCTTCGGACGCATTTCCGACCTCATCGGTCGCCGAAACGCGTTCCTGATTGCCCTTGCGGTTTTCACAATCGGATCAGTCGTCTGTGCGCTCTCGCATAGTCTGAGGCTGCTGATCATCGCTCGCGTTTTGCAGGGGATCGGCGGTGGCGCGATGCTGCCGATTTCAATGGCGCTCGTCGGTGACATTCTGCCCGCTCAGCGTCGGGCCGGAGCGCTGGGAATCGTCGCCGCAGTCGATACGCTGGGATGGGTACTTGGGCCGGTTTGGGGCGCGGCCTTTGCGCGACTCTTTGATTCCTGGCGTGGCGTCTTTTGGCTGAATCTTCCGATCGCCTTCATCGCGGCGGTCGTGCTGCTCCGCACCTGGCGTGGTCCAGCAGCCGCCGATCG
>CALAGB010000567.1 GCA_937891245.1 uncultured Thermomicrobiales bacterium
AGCAACATATCTGAAGCTCGCTGTGGTGCTCGGTATTTTTACGGTCGTCGAGACCGCGACGTACTACATTCACATCTAGGAACTCATTATTACGCTCGCCCTGATTGTCTTTATGACGTGCAAGTTCGTCATCGTCGTTGGCTACTACATGCATTTGAAGTATGAACACACCCTGCTAACGGCGATCTTCGCCTTCGGTTTGGCCGTCGCGTTGTCGATCATGTTGGCGATGATCGCGATCTATACCAACTTTTAGCGTCCGGCTCTTCCAACTCCATGTCGCAGATGCAAGGCACGCGCGACATGGAGTTGTTGGATAGATAGTTGTCCGGCGGTCATCACGCCGGAGGAAAACGAAATTGCGCGGCGCGGAGCACGGAATTCGGGAATCGGGGTTCCGCGCATCTTTGTGTGTACGCTCATTTGGCGATGAGGTTGGTCCCGCTTGTTACGACGAGTGTTCGTCGCTTGCGGATGCTGTTCGACGGGAGACTGGAGGTTCTGTGTCCGATTCGAGCACGGTAACGGTCGCGCTGACGCTGGCGATTGTCGCTGGTGCCCTCGCGCTAGTGTACGGGTTGATTCTTGTGCGCTGGGTGCTGGCGCTGAGCGACGGCAACGCGCGCATGAAAGAGATCGCAGCGGCGATCCAAGAAGGGGCGAGCGCCTACATGCGGCGGCAGTACCAGCTCGTCGCAATTGTGGCAATCGTCGTTGCCATCATTCTGGCGCTGGCGCTCGACGTGAGCACAGCGATCGGATTCCTCATCGGTGCCGCCGCGTCCGCGACGGCCGGTTTCGTCGGCATGAGCGTCGCAGTCCGATCGAACATTCGCACCGCCGAGGCCGCACGAACCGGAGTAGGCCCGGCGCTGAACGTCGCCTTTCGCGGTGGGAGCGTCACCGGATTCTTCGTCGTTGGTCTCGGACTTCTCTCCGTTTCCGTCTTCTATGCAATCGTGCGAGACGTTTCCCCACTCGTTGGGCTCGGTTTCGGTGGCAGCCTCATTTCCGTCTTCGCCCGCATCGGCGGCGGTATCTATACCAAAGCGGCCGACGTGGGCACCGACCTGGTCGGGAAGGTTGAAGCCGGCATTCCCGAGGACGATCCGCGTAATCCGGGTGTGATTGCCGACAACGTCGGTGACAACGTCGGCGACTGCGCCGGCATGGCGGCTGACCTCTTCGAAACCTACGCGGTCACCTCGGTCGCGGCGATGCTCCTGGGCAATCTGGTGTTCAACAGCGAGATCGCGGTCGTCTTCCCGCTCGTGCTCGGCGCCGCGTCAATCATCGCCTCGATCATCGGCACGCTCTTCGTTCGGCTCGACGCCAGCGGCTCGATCATGCGCGCGCTGTATAAAGGACTGATCGCCTCGGTCGTCCTCGCGGCAATCGCCTTCCTGCCCCTCACATCTTGGATCATGAGCGGTAACGGCAAGATTACCGGCGATACGATCTCCATGTTCGGGCTTGACTTCGGGATGTCGGCGACGCTCAAGATTTTCATCGCGGCTCTCGTCGGAATCGTCGTGACGCTCGGCTTCGTCGTTATAACGGAGTACTACACGTCCAGCCGCTACTCGCCGGTCAAGCAGATCGCCGAAGCCTCAGAATCAGGCCATGGTACCAACATCATCGCCGGTCTCGGGGTTTCGATGCGCTCCACCGCACTGCCGATCTTGCTCATTTCGCTTGCGATTTATGTCGCGTATAACCTGACGTCGGAGGGTGGCGACGCGCAAACCGGCCTCTACGGAATCGCCGTGGCCGCGATGGCGATGCTCTCCATGACCGGCATCATCGTGGCGATCGACTCGTTCGGCCCGATCACGGACAATGCCGGTGGCATCGCCGAGATGGCGGAGCTACCGGAAGAAGTGCGTGACGTCACGGATGAACTCGATGCAGTCGGCAACACGACCAAGGCTGTGACCAAGGCGTATGCCATCGGCTCAGCGGGCCTCGCCGCGCTCGTGCTCTTCGCATCCTACTTCCTCGAAATCAAGGGCGATATCGTCTTCAGCCTGCGCACGCCGAACGTCGTCATCGGCCTGCTCATCGGCGGTTTGCTCCCTTACTTCTTCGGTTCGATTTTGATGGATGCCGTCGGCAAGGCGGCCAGTTCGATCGTCCAGGAAGTGCGACGGCAGTTCAAAGAGATCCCCGGCATTCTCGAAGGGACCGCCAAGCCGGAGTACGGTCGTGCGGTGGACATCGTTACCCGTCGTGCGCTGCGTGAGATGATGCTGCCGGCCCTGCTGCCGGTGATCACGCCGATCTTGCTGGGTGTCACGCTCGGCAAGGAAGCGGTCGGCGGGATGCTCATCGGTTCGATCGTCACCGGTCTCTTCGTCGCGATCTCGATGACCACCGGTGGTGCGGCTTGGGACAACGCCAAGAAGACGATCGAAGCCGGCGCTTACGGTGGCAAGGGTAGCTTCGCCCACCAGGCATCGGTAACGGGCGACACTGTCGGCGACCCGTACAAGGACACCGCCGGCCCGGCCATCAACCCGATGATCAAGATCGTCAATATCGTTGCGCTGCTCCTGATTGTCGCACTGAACTGGTAACACGGATGTCCTCACCCCCGGGCCCCTCTCCCAGAATTGGGAGAGGGGTATTTTCATGTGGACGTAGTCGGGTTCTAAGTCGTTGGGCTGTGAGTGAACGTGCGGGAGCTTATCGGCTTCCCCTCAAGACGCCGCTCTCTCGATCGTTGGGAGATCGTTTTCCAGCCGGTGTGGAGGGAGGGAGTGAACGGATCCGGCTGGGGGTGGAAGCGGGCGGAGCGCTGGAGTTTACGCGCGATCCAAGGCAGCGCTCAATTCTGCCGCGGTCGGTAGCGATGGTTGCGCGCCCGGTTTCTGAACAGCCAGCGATCCGGCGATGACAGCCGAGTGCACTGCGTCCACCACACTCAGACCGCTGGTCAGGCTCGCGCAGAACGCTCCAACGAACGCATCGCCGGCACCTGTCGTGTCGACGACGTTGACTCGCGGCGCAGCGATCGACCTTCCGCCGGTACCATCAACCAGAACGGCACCGTGTGCACCGAGGGTGATGAGTACGGCGGTGCCGACACCCAGCGCGAGTAAGCGCTCCCCTGCGGCAATCGCTTCTTCCGGGTCTACGGCATCCTCGCCGAGAAGTTGACCCGCCTCAATCTCATTGACGATCAGATAATCGATGAGTGCGATGAATCCGGCGATGCGCACATCGAATGGCGCGGCGTTCAAGATCGTCGTCAATCCGTGACGCTGCTTCATCGCGAACGATGACTGAACGGTTTCGAGCGGCACCTCAAGCTGGGAACAGAGCAGATCGCCCGGTTGGCACCAATCGGCCAGGCGAGGCGTTACGAGATCGGGTGTGAGCAGCATATTCGCGCCGGGCACGAGTGTGATCGCGTTTTGCCCGCTTGACCCCTCCACCTGGATCATCGCGATGCCGCCGTACCCGTCAAAGGTGACGATGTTGCCCGTGCCAACCCCATCGGTCGAAAGCTGCTGAACGCGTTCTGCGCTCTGCGGGTCACGGCCGGCCGCACCGAAGAACTGTACCGTCGCGCCGAGGCGTGCGGCGGCGATCGCCTGATTGGCTCCTTTACCGCCGCCGTACACCGCGAAGCTCTCGCCGATGAGCGTCTCACCCGGAGCCGGAAACCGCTCCGAGCGAACGACAAAGTCGGTATTGATGCTGCCGACAACGCCAATCCTAGTCATCGTCGAGCGGTTCCGCGTGGCGACGCGCCGGCGATCGCCAGCGTCCAACGAGCAGGAACTTCAGCATGAGCGACCGAAGTCGTAGCCAGGCGTGGCGTGCTCGGCCAAGCTCCTGGGCATCGGGTTCAGTACCGCCATACCGTTCTCGGACATAGAGATCGGCCAGATACCGCACGTGCTGGCGTGAACCGGGCACACGGTCAGCAATGACATTGGCGCGTTCATACGGCGTCATCGAGGCGCGTACCGGCACACCGCCCCACGTCGCTCCGCGTTGCACTTTCGTGAACAGCTGCGTCGTCGGCGTAAGTCCACGTAGCCCGCGCAGCCAGAAATACGCGATGCCTGCGAGCAGTCCGATCAGGACAACGATCATGCCGCGCACGGCCCAGCCGAAGTAGCCGATCGAGCTATCCTGCTGCACGACGCCGACACCGCTGCCGCCGATCGGCGGGTTGTCCTCGAAGAACTGTTGCTCGCGGATCTGTGCCGCCGTCAGGCCGGGTTCAGACGACGTCGAACCTGTAGCCGCCGCTGCGGGGGCAGCCGGCTGGCGACTAATCTCCGCTCGCGCGGCCGTCGGTTCGAACGGCACCCAGCCAAACTGTGGGAAGTACACCTCGACCCAGGCATGAGCATTCAGATCGCGATAGAGATAGCCGTTCGACCCACTGTCGTAGGCAGCCGGGTAAAAGCCAACCGCGAGACGAGATGGGATATTCAGCACGCGCAGCATCTCGATCATCGACGATGCGTAGAAGGTGCAGTAGCCCTGCTTGGTATCGAACAAGAACCAGTCGACCGCGTCCTCGCCCTTGGGCGGCGTGCCGACGTTCTCGTTGTACTTCAGATTCGTGCGCAGGTACGTTTCGATGTTCGCGGCGATGTCGTACGGATTGTTCTTCCCGGCCGCCAGCTGATTCGCCAGATTGCGTACCCGATCGGTGACGGGCGGCAGCTGCAGATATCGGCTGGTAATCTCGACCGGGTAATCGGTTCCCGCCTGGCGCAAATTGTTGTCGATTGCTGTGCTCACCACCGAAGTGATGTCGTAGGAATCACCAGCGCCGACGCCATTCTGGGCGAAAATCGCTTCGATATCGGAGTAGACCGGAAGCTGTCCGGTAAACGTCAGCGACGTCGGTTGGAAGTCATCGCCGATGTCGATGGCCGTTGAAATGCCATCGTCATTACGCAGGTCTGCTTGAATCTGTTGAATTTCCGCGAGATCGCTCGTAGCCACCGATGCGCGCTGACCGGACGGGAGCGTTAGCACGGATTCAGGTCCGGTTGACGTGGGCGTAGCGGATGACTCCGGAGTTCCAGTCGCTGTGGCGCCTGGTGTCGCGAGTGGAGATGCGCTACTACCTTCGTTGTCGCCCCCAGAAGGTGTTGCGCTCGGTCCCGTTTCAGGCGGCGGAGGTCCAAATTTCGCGTTTTTGAGGGCCTCCACAAGTGACCAGAGAAGCGGCGGTGTATTCTCCTTGGTCGCGGACTCGAGTTGGATCGCCTGATTGTTGTAAAAGTGCCAGGCGACTTGAACCTGCGTCGGTTGCGTTACCGACTGTAACTGACCGGGAGAGTAGACGACCGCGCCCCGTGGGCTAACGATATTGACGGTGAACTTCTCAGTAGAAGTATCCTTGGTCGTCGATTCAGGTATCGGGATCTTCTGATCGGCGGGAACGCTGACCAGTGGCGTCGAACTGCCGCCACTCGACGACGACTGATAGGTGCTAGCGATGTCGGACGACCATCCGGTGCCATCGAACAGGTCATAGCGATGCGCGGCGAGATACGGTGCCGATGAGCCTTGCACCACGACAACCGGCTGATCGCTCAAGCGGAGCGGGCCGCCAACGGTGAACGAATCGCCAAAACTCGCGAAACCGCCCACGCTCGCGATCTTATTCGGTCCTCGCAACGCGCCAAACCAGTCGTTAAACGTGCTTTCCACTTGTACCCAGGGCCCATTGACCCGTTCCCAGGCACCATGAACGCTATCGCTCTGCGTCGAGAGCGGAAGGACCCAGCCGAAGATGATGACGGCGAAGGACACATAGCTTGCGGTCCAGAGCCCACGCCAGACGATCGAATCGGGGTATGGTGTCCCGTTGAGCCGCCAGCCTTCTTCTTTACGTGAGAAGCTGAAACGCATCATCAACAAGATCGAGGCGAAGAGATAGATGACGACGAACGCGGTCGGAACCTGGAGCGAGTAGCCGAGATTCATGAATAGAATGACGCCCGGCAGAAGCAGCGACAACCAGATCCAGTGTGAGCGCATCACGAACCAGACCGACGAGTAGCTCAAAAGAAAGAGGAGCGCGCCCATCATCAAGACGAAGAGATAGAGATCTTCGGCGCGTTGGCCGTGCGAAATCAGGTTGTACCACTGCGTCCAACGCGACCAGAGGTAATTCAGCTTCGCCTCGCGCCCACCGATGTTGTCGCTTAGGAAGTTCGTCATCTGAAAGAAGACGACGACCGTGCCGATGAGTAGCGCCAGGATATGGGCAAGCCAGGCTGGGACACGGGTGATCTGCGAGAAGACCAGGCCGGTCAATAGCCCAACGATCGTAATCCCGGTGAGAATGCCAAGACCATCGGCCCAGTTGGCGCGCTGCGTCGACCAGGTTGCGGTGAAGACGACGATGGAAATGAGCAGGAACGTTGTCCAGCCCTCACGAAGAGCCAAACGATGCATGGTGCTTCCCCGGTGTTACATGTTGCGTCGCATCGGCATCGATTGCCCCTGGGTCGCGAGCGCCCGGCCGATATCGTCGCCATATTTGACAAGGTAGGTTGGCACGCCGATCGCGGCCAGATCGCTGACCACCATCAGGCTGCTCTCATGGCCGCCGAACGTGCTCGGCTCGATCACGATCGATACGACGCGCGCATGCCGTGCTATCAATTCCATGATCGCCTGCGGCCAGCGTTCATCAGTCGAAGGGGTGATCACCACGACGGTGCTGTTTCGTGAAAAAAGTGCGCCTTCGGCCAGCAGCGTCTCATCGACTGGCTGCGAACCATCAGCATGAACGACCGCCAGCAGTTCGAGAATCTTGACCATCTGGCGGGCACCGCGATCGGTCGGTATAACGGTCGGCTGGCTGTTGTTAACGATCATGCCAACCGTGCGGTTCTGATCGAGAAAGTGGCGCGCCAGCGATGCCGCGATAGTGACGCCGTACTCTTCTGTCGAGTCGAGCCAAAACGACAGCGGCAGTTCGTGCATGGTGGCGTACGCCTCGGCCGCGTCGGTGTTGATCGTTTGAGAACGCATATGATGACGCCCCTCAAGGTCAACCACCAGCCAGACGTCCGCCGTCGGATCGAGCTCAAACTCCTTGACCATCAACTGCCCCGTGCGGGCGGTCGCGCTCCAGGCGATCCGATTGTAGCTATCGCCTGGCAGATACTGTCGCACGCCCGATGCATTCGGCGTCACGAACGGTGTCCGCCGTTGTATTGAGTTGCCGCCGGCCAGATCACCGACCGGTAGCCGAAAGCCACTCAGATCGACTGTGGCCGGATAAACGAGCAACTCCTGCACGTGCGGGACGAGTCGTTGGGTGGGAAAGAGATCGAACGGATCGCCGGAGCGAAGCGTGAGTGGGCCGATATGAAAGCGACCCCGCCGCGAGCACCACGTCTCGACGCGCCAGCGGCGTGCGTCGTTGGGCGCAAGATGAACGACGCGACTCATGAGATGCCCTGGAAGGTCAGAATGGTCGGCAACTTCAAGCCAGAGCTTCGCGATCTTGCTCCGGTTCTCGACGCGAATACGTTCGGTCAATGTCTGACCGACCTGCGCCCGATCGGCACGTGTCTCTCGCGAGACGACCAGTCCCCGGAGGCTCAGTCGGCTCCAGGCGAACGACACCACGAGGAGTGCCGCCAGCACGAAAAAAATCTTCTCGAGCACGTCCCACTGGTTCAGTTCGGCCAGCACCAGGACAACAAAGACGACGACGAGAAGCTTTACCCCGTTCACGAACTCGAACCGATTCCACGCCAGCTTCGCGCTTGTCCGGTTTCGCGCGACACCGGGCGTCCGCCTGGGACGCCGGTTGACATCAAGATCTCGCGAATGACCATACGCCCATCGACGTTCTTCATGCGTGCGGCCGGGCTGACGATGACACGGTGGGCCAGCGTTGGTCCCGCCAGCGCCTTGATATCGTCGGGGATCACGTAGTCACGTCCCGCCATCGCCGCCCAGGCACGGGCCGTGTTGTAGAGCGCGATGCTGCCGCGAGGGCCGGCGCCGAGATAGACGTCGTCATGATTCCGCGTCGCCTCGACGATCGAAACGATGTACTCCTTGAGCGTGTCGTCGACGTGGACCTGACGTACCGCCTGCTGCGCTTCGATTAGGTCTTCGGCGCCGACCGCTTGCGACAGCTGCTCGATCGGATGCTGATAATGCTGCCGATTAAGGACTTCGATCTCGCCGGCATGACCCGGATAACCGAGTGAAATTCGAATCAGGAAACGATCGAGTTGCGCTTCCGGCAGCGGGAACGTGCCCTCGTATTCGATCGGATTTTCGGTTGCCAGCACGATGAACGGTGTTGGCAATTTGTGCGTCACTCCGTCGACGGTGACCTGCCCCTCCTCCATCGCCTCAAGGAGCGCCGACTGTGTTTTCGGCGTCGCCCGGTTGATCTCATCGGCCAGAACAATCTGAGCGACGATGGGACCTGGGCGATATTCGAATTGGGAGGTCTGCTGATTGAAAACACTGACACCGGTAACATCACTCGGAAGCAGGTCCGGGGTAAACTGAATCCGTTTGAAGACGCAGCCGATGCTGCGTGCGATCGCTTTGGCGAGCATCGTTTTGCCGACGCCCGGTACGTCCTCGACGAGAACATGGCCGCGACAGAGCAGGGAGACCAGGACAAGCTGGACCTCCTGGCGCTTTCCGACAATGACCGTCTCGACGTTGCGAACGATGCTCTCAGATAACGCCTCGGCGGTGGCCATAACGCTCCCTTCCCGCCGTGGGGGGAACCGCTACTCGCGTTCGCGAGCGGAGCGTCCACCGCGGCTCATTCCACATTGGCTGGTACTCGGCTCGGCCTCCCTGCCCGCGCGCGTGAATCAGAATGGGGAGGAATGCACGAGACCATCGGTTGATGTACACCTAGCGCGCCGCGAAACAACAGAACGACTTTTCCGTGATTATATCAAGCGAACACAGGTTCGTTGACCGCTCTCCTCACTCATACGTCGTGCACAAGCGTTCGGATGCAATCGCAGTTTATTACCAGCAAGTACGTTCATGGGAGTCAAGGAGCGGGCATTCAACGACGCGAAGCGTAGCGGAATCTGGAACGCGGCGTTTCGCGGGATCACAACCGGTATACGAACGCCCCTGCGGCTATAATTCGTGAATGCTGAGAGGAGCCTGAACGAATGACGTCTGACAACGAGCATGCGGGACGCTCGATCATGCTGGTCGATGGTTATGGACTGGCGTTCCGCGCGTTCCACGCGCTTCCCGAAACCCTGTCAACCGCCGGCGGAGAGTTAACCAACGCGGTCTTTGGCTTTACATCGATGCTTCTCGACGCGCTGCGTGAGCATCACCCGGATTGCGTCATCGTGAGTTTCGATGTCGGCCGCACCTTCCGGCACGAATCATTTGATGGGTACAAAGCCCAACGTGCGCCGATGCCGGAGACGATGCGTGGGCAGATGGACCGCATCTTTCACATGCTTGAGGTGCTCAATATCCCGATCTACACGAAGGAAGGGTTCGAGGCCGACGACGTCATCGGCACCCTATCGCGCCGGGCATCGAGCATGGGGATGCATGTCTACATCGTCACCGGCGACAGCGACCTACTGCAACTTGTCGATGGAGACGTCAAGATTGTGCTCCCTGGGCGGCAGCGCTTTGGCGAATATCGCGTCTACGATCGCGCCGCCGTGATCGAACGTTACAAGTTCGATCCCGAGCGAATCCCCGAATACAAAGCGCTAGTCGGCGACACATCCGACAACATCCCCGGCGTTCCCGGGGTCGGCGCCAAAACGGCGACGACACTCATTCAGACCTATCCCTCGATCGAGGCGATGCTCGAGCATATCGACGACATCACGCCGACGCGCGCCCGGAACTCACTGAAGGAGCACTTCGATCAAGCGCTCGAAGGGCGACGTTTGGCGACGATCGTTCAGGATGTCGACGTTGCGCTAGACATAGAGAACTGCGTCTGGGGTACCTTCGATCGTGCCACCGTCATCGACCTATTTCGAGAGCTGGAATTCCGTACGCTCGTCAACAAACTGCCCGATCCGGTGGAGACGGCGGTTGTCGCCGAGCCGCCGCCGCACATCGAAGCGACCCGCACGGCAGTCACAACCGCTGATCAACTCGCGGTGCTGGTTGCGGAGATGAACGCCGCCGAAGCGATCGCACTTGATGTCGAAACAACCGGGCTCGACCCGATGCGCGTTGACCTGGTCGGCATCGCGATCGCCACCTCACCGGCGAAGAGTTACTACATTCCGCTTCGCCATCTCAACCACGACGGACTGCTCGATGAGGATGACGTTCGATCGGCTCTATCACCTGTCTTCGAGAATAAGACGCCCGCCATCTACGCCCACAACGGCAAATATGATGCAGTCGTCATGGAGCAAGCGGGCTTCCCGCGTCCGCACATCGACTTCGACTCGATGATCGCCGCCTACTTGCTCGGTGAATCATCGCTCGGGCTCAAGGATCTCGCCTTTAAGCGTCTCGGAATCGAGATGACCGAGATCACCGAGCTGATCGGTCGCGGACGCACCCAATTGACGATGGATCAGACCGAAGTCCTGGCGACAACTGATTATGCCTGCGCCGATGTCGAAGCGACCTATCAACTTGTCGAACTGCTCAAGCCCGAGCTCGACGCGCAGCAACAAACCGATCTCTTCAAGAATGTCGAGATCCCGCTCATCGATGTGCTGATGGACATGGAAGAGACGGGCATCGCCGTCGACGTTGAGCTGCTGGAATCGCTCTCGCTCCAACTCGCGGGACAGATCGGCGAGCTCGAGACAGAGATCTATCAGTTGGCGGGCGGCGAGTTCAATATCAACTCGACCAAGCAGCTCGGCAAGATCCTTTTTGAAGATTTGAACCTGCCGACCGGGCGTCGCACAAAGACCGGCTATTCGGTCAGCCAGGACGTGCTGGAGGGTCTGCGGGAATCACACCCGATGGTGAGCGACATCCTCGAATATCGCCAGCTACTCAAACTCAAATCGACCTACGTCGACGCGCTGCCCGCGCAGGTCAACCCGCGCACCGGCCGCATTCACACGTCCTATAACCAGACGATCGCGGCGACCGGTCGCCTCAGTTCGACCGATCCGAACCTGCAAAATATCCCGGTACGCACCGGAATCGGGCGCAGCGTACGGCGCGCCTTCATCGCCGATAACCGCCCTGATCGGCGCCCCTGGGATGAAGAAGCAGTCTTTCTCTCGGCTGACTACAGCCAGATCGAGCTTCGCCTGATG
>CALAGB010000568.1 GCA_937891245.1 uncultured Thermomicrobiales bacterium
GCAGTGCCCGGCGCAGGTCTTCCACCGCCCAGATGGTCGCCGCGCGAATCTCGACCTCGAATGGACTGCCGGCAGCCAGTTCGACCTGAGCATCGACAAGCGCGCTGAGCTCCGGTGTGTAGCGCAGGACGCCGAGCTCACGGAGCACCTGCGGCACCTTGTAATCGGCAAAGGCGGTGAGCTGATCCAGATCGTTGAAGGCACCAGGTCCGCGGCCAGCGAAGGCTCCATAGAGATCGCTGGCGAGGATTTGAGCACGCTTGTAGAGATGGACCTCGGCGCCGGCATACGTTGCGACATCGCGGAAGGATGAGAAAGCGTCGACGACCTGTCGTACGAGCGTGATCGCGCTGCCGCCGCTCAAGCGAATCAGATTGCCGAACTGTCCATTATAGCGTTCTTGCAAAACGCGGCCGATTTCTCGTAGATTCTCAACACGCTCAGGCAGGAGCGGGATGCGCGCCTCGCCGGCGAGGATCGATGCCAGCTCGGATTCATCGACGCGAGCCAGATAACCGGCATCGGTAAGTGGTCGGCCGTCGTGCAGGGCGCGGGTCAGCGCGGCCGCCAGCGCTGCGTAGCCGTTGTAGCGCACTCCTTGGTACGTGATGACCCAGCGCGGTTCGCCCCAGAAGCAGAAGTTGAGGGCGTCGAGGATCAGAATATAATTCGCCGTCGCTTCGGGTGCGCTGCTCCAGTGTAGGGCACTCTCCCAAACAGCCGGCGTCAGATCGTGCCGAGCGATCCGATCGGCCAGCTGGTCGATGGCTGTAGTATCGATGCGAACCGCCGTGGCCAAGTCGACAACACGCCTGGTTGTTGCCAGGACGTCCAGCGAATCGTCCAGTGGATGTGGCTCACCCATATGCGCTCCTTCGGCAGCCGTGGCAGGGCATGGCCGGCAGGTTGAGCATAGCAGATCATTTGGTGGGGCCTTTCGAGACGTTGATACGGAGGCGAGTAGATGATTTCGAGCGATGTCGAACGCTTCATTCGCCAGATGCCCAAGGCAGAGTTGCATGTGCATCTGGAGGGCTCGGTCCGGCCCAAAACGCTCTTCGAGCTGGCTGAGCGCAACGGAATCGACCTTCCAGCCAAAGACGAAGCGGACCTCGAAGCGTTCTATACCTTTCGCGACTTCAATCACTTCATTGATGTCTATATCGCGGTTGACCACTGTATTCGTACCGCCGGCGATTTCGCACTGATCACGCGCGAGCTTGGCGAGGCGGCGGCTCAGCAACAGGTGCGCTATTTGGAAGTCACCGTCAGCCCGGGTACGCATGTCAAACGCGGCGATCTACGTTTCGAAGAGTTTCATGAGGGAATTCTGGCCGGTGCGCGCCAGGCCCGCGAACGTTGGGGTGTCGAGATGCGCTTCGTCGTCGATATCGTGCGTGGCAGTGGGATGGAGCATAGCTGGAATACGACCCGCTGGGCGGCGAGCGTGGCCGGCGACGGTATTGTCGGTATCGGCCTGGGTGGCATTGAAGTAGGCAATCCCCCCGAGGATTTCGTGGAGATGTTCGATTACGGCCGCGCCGCCGGTTTGCGGAGCGCACCGCACGCCGGAGAAACGGTGGGTTCGGCCAGTATCTGGGGCGCGCTACGAGCGCTCAAGGCTGAACGCATCGGCCACGGCATCCGCGCCGTCGACGATCCGGAACTGATGGCAGTGCTGCGCGAACGCGGGATCACGCTCGAGGTCTGCCCGACCAGCAATGTGCGCACCGGCGCCGTGGCATCTCTGGCCGAGCATCCGATCCGGCGGCTCTACGATGCCGGGGTGCCACTTACCGTGAACAGTGACGACCCGCCAATGTTCGGCACGACGATGCTTGACGAGCACTTCCTGCTGGCCAACGAGTTCGGCTTCACGCCCGGCGATCTCGAAGCGATCAACCTGCAGGCGATCCGCGCCTCATTCCTACCCGAAGCTGATCGTCGACGCCTCGAAGACGACTTCCGCGCCGAGTACGCCCGGTTGCGGACTTCATTGAGCTAACACTGTCCCTCCCCTAGCCAGTCATCCCCGCGAGACAGATTCATGGCGGAGAAGCAAAGGCGCGGATGACGAAGCTGTTAGAAATTCGGGAATTGGGAGTATTAGGCTACCGGTCGTGGTTGAGGTGGTTAGGACGCAATTCCTATACTATACGCGAGGTGATACAGTGGGATTATCAGGCCCACCGAAGCTCTCGCGATCTATTCGGAATGCGACGTGTCAGGCGCATGCCGCAAACAGAGGTAGTGTCGAGTGAAACGAGGATGCAATGGCCGCACGTCCACTCACTGAAGCGGTCCAGCAAGCCGAACAGGCGCTGAGCGGCGGAAATTATCGTTCAGCGGCCGATACGTGCCGTCGGGTGTTGGGCCAGTTTCCCGAATTTGCCACCGCCCACCGCGTACTCGGTGAAGCGCTGCTCGAAGATGGTGATGTCGCCGGGGCTGAGCAGGCGTTCGTCGACGTGCTGCAGCGCGATCCGCAGAGTTCAGCGGCCTATGCCGGCCTCTCGAAGATCGCTGAGAGCCGTGGCGATCAGGACAGCGCCCTTGCCTACGCGCAGGTCGCCTGGGAGAACGCACCTCGGCACTCCGATCTGCGTGATCGGGTCGCCATACTCTCGGAACAGCTTTACGGCCAGGGTGGCCGCTTGCACCTGACGCGGGCGGCGCTCACGTCGCTTCATTTTCTGGCCGGACGCTGGTCGCGTGCCGCGGCGGAAGCGGGCGGCGTGCTGGCGGAACATCCGGACCGGATCGATGTGCAACTGCGTCTGGCAGAAGCGCTCTGGCGCCGAGGCAGCCTGACGTCCGCCGGTAACGCCTGCCGCGCGGTCCTCGCGACGGCACCGTCATCCGTGCTGGCCCTTTTGATGCTGGCCGATGTCGAACGACAAGAGAATCAGCCCGAAGCGGCCGCCGAACATCTCGAGCAGGCACGCAAGATCGATCCCGATGGCGTGCGTGCGGCTGACCTGGTGACGATCGGTTCACCCGACCTCGCCGAATTCATCCTGCCGACGACGTTGCCGGTGTTCAACGATATGGGCGAGACAACGCTCGAAGCCGAGCGTCCCCGCATCGCCCCGGCGCCCGATTTCAGTTGGTCCAACGACGTGTCGCAGGCGTCCGAGAATCAAGCGATTGCCGAAATGAGTGCGGCGGACAGTGCCGAAACCACCGCCGATTACGACGTGAGCTTGCCGGATGACGCGGAGATCGAAGCGGCGCGCCCACCGGCACAGGCCGCCTCGGGCTACACGTCGATGCTCCGTTCGCTGGAGGGCGAAGGGTTGCAGCCGTTCTACCTGGAGGGTGAAACGGAGGATACCGCGCTCGAAGCGTTCGAAATAACGGATGAAGCCTCGACTGGCGATGAGACCTTTGGCCTGGTGAGCGACGAAGAGCTCGAAGCGGCGCGGCCGCCATCCGAGTCACCCCGTGGCTATACGACGCTCCTCAACTCGCTCGATGATAGCGGTCTGGAGCCGTTCCAGGTTGATGATGCCGACAGCGAAGCGCTCACCGACGAGCTGACCGAGCCGCCGGCCGCCGCTGAAATCGGCACCGTCGCGGCAGTCGAAGACGCCGCGACGACCGACACGACCGATGAGTTTGGGGTCATGGCGCCGGCCGATGCGAGTAATGAGGCGGTGACTGCCGAAGCGTCGGAGGATGCCGGTGCTGGCGATCTGTCGGCCGCGCTGACCGCCGGTTGGGACGATATCGACGCCGAAATCGAACGGGCGATCCCCACCGAGAACTCCTGGCGGGGTTATACCGGGCAGTTGCGCGATCTTGACGCGGCCGGGTTCAAGCCGTTCTCGATCGACGGCGTTGACGACGATATCGATGAGGCTGAAATCGCCGCCAATGCGAGCGAGACCTTGGACGAGCTCTCCTTCCTGAGTGAGACGAGTTTCGAAAGTGCCGGCACGGCCCAGGTCGAATCGAATCCGATGGATACCGATCTGACCGAAGGGTGGTCGGCAGTCGACGACGAAATTCAAAACGCGATCCCGTCTGACTCCGCGGCCGATGAAGTGGTACTCGAGGGCTTTGATTTGAGCGGTGTTGAGCCATTCACGCTCGACGACGACCAGGCTGGTTCCGATCGGGTGGCTGACACGTATGACAGCGCCATGACCTCAGCTCGGGACGTCGTTCCAAGCGATCTGGTGGCCGATATCGACCTCTGGTCGTTTGAAGACCAGCCGAGCGTCGTTCATGAAGCCGAAGCTGAGAACGCGTCGATCGACGATATCTTTGGTGAGGGCGAATCCAATCTGACGATCGAAGACCTCGATCTTTCGGAACTGGAAATGCTCGACGGCGTTTCGGACGCAACCGAAGAGGCAGCGTCAGCCGACGAAGAATTCGGTGCCCTTGATCTCTCGGCCCTTGAAGACGGCGACGACGACGAGACGCTCCTTTCGGAGACCGATCTCGATGAACTCGATGCGGTCGAACCGGTCGGCGAGGAAACGGCGGATCTCGCGGCTGCGACCGAAGCGTCACCGGAGCTGGCCAGCGCTCAGACCGACGAGATCGTTGTGTCGAGCGACGAGCCGGCGTTCGAGATGCCGACCGAGCCAGCCGTGTTCGCCGGAGACAGTGCGGCACCGCAACCGGCTCATGCGGTGGAGATCGCCGCCTCCGGTGGCGTGCATATGACCATCGAACATCTCGGGGTTGATGCGTCGCTCTTCGAGCGGGTACGCCAGGCAAAGGCGCAACGGGTTGAGGCGGGCGAACTGCAGGGCAATCAGCTTCTGCCGGGTGTCGAGCCGCCAGGACCGACGTTGGAAGAGTTGGAGCAGCAGGCGGCCGAGAATCCGGACGATGTCGAGGCACGGCGGCAGTTCGCGGCGGCGCTGGTCGGCGCCGAGGACCACGGTCGCGCGCTTGGCGAGTATCGCGCGATGCACGTCGGCCGCATGCCGTTCGAAGCCGACGACCTGGAAAGCCTGGGTCGCGTCGCGGAAATGCCCGAGCAGAGCGTGCCGGCCAACCGCTTGCTGGGCGCCATTCACCGGCGTTCCGGCAATCTCGGACTCTCCGCCAAGCACTATCGGGATGCACTTACCGCACAGCGCGACAACGCGAAGAAAGAGGCCTAAATGGAGCAAGAATTGCAGAGCTTGCTCGAGTATCAGGACATCCTTGGTGCGGTGGCGAGCACGATCGATGGATTAGTCGTCGCCTCGGCCGGATTCGAGAGCGATGATGCCGAAACCGTGGCCGCGGCCGGTTCGGCCGTCGTGAGCGACGTGGGCGGTGATGACACGGCGCTGGCCATCGAACTCGACGGCGGGTCACTCTTCCTGACGCGCGGCGCCGAGTTGATGCTCGTTGTCTGCGCTGAGCCGGGGATTCCTCAGGATCCGCTGGCCGGGGTGATGCAGGAGAGCATCCGTCGACTCGATGCCTTGCTGGTGGGCAGCGACGAATTTAGCGCATAAAGCGGCTGTGGTAGGCTTCGGACCGCCGGCTGATTGGCCGGCGGTCTTCTGTTTTCGGGCGTATGAGACAAGCGTGCGAAGGAGCGGGTGTGGAGCAGACCCTCATAATCGTCAAGCCGGATGGTGTGCAGCGTGGGCTGATCGGGAGCGTCATCGAGCGCTTCGAGCGGCGCGGATTGAAGATCGTCGGTCTGAAGATGATCCAGGTGTCGCGCGAGCTGGCCGAGCAGCATTACGCGGAGCATCGCGGCAAACCGTTCTTTGACGGACTGGTTGGGTTCATTACGTCATCACCGGTGGTGGTCGGCGTCCTGGAAGGTCCGAACGCCATTGACGTGGTGCGTGCCACGGTCGGCGCCACAAATCCGGCCAACTCGGCGCCGGGCACGATTCGCGCCGATTTTGGCCTGACGATTGGCCGCAATTTGATTCACGCCTCCGATGGTTCGGATGCTGCTCAACGCGAGGTTCCGCTCTTCTTCTCATCCGACGAATTGGTGAGCTACGAGCGTTCGATCGACGGCTGGTTGATCGAAGCGTAGATGGTTTCACGTGAAACCATCTACGCCCGCTGATCCTCGTTTCACGTGAAACAGACCGCTCCCTCGCCCGGCAGAACGCCGGGCGTCGTGCTTTCTGGCAGATAATCGGTGAACCGGATGGAAGGTGCGGAATGATGCGCCGTGCGGACGACCTGCGAGAGCGGCTGGCCCATGTACTCTGGCTCGGCGGTCCACCCGACAGCGGCAAGACGACGATCGCACATGAGATCGGCGTGCGCCACCGGCTCACCGTCTACCATTTCGACCGGCACGAGCCGGCTCACTTCGCACGAGCCGATCCGACACGCCACCCGGCGCTCTACGCTGCCCATCCTGACCGTATGACGACTGAAGAACGCTGGCTCGGCTCAACGCCGGAGACAATGGCACGCGAGACGATCGCGAGCTGGACCGAGCGCTTCGGCATGGCGCTTGACGATCTGCTGGCGCTGCCCTCCGAAGTGCCGGTCATTGCCGAGGGGCCAGGTCTCTTTCCCGAATGCGTGGCGCCGCTCCTGAGCGAGCCGGGCCGCGCGCTCTGGCTCGTTCCCACGCCCGACTTCAAGCGCACCTCCGCCATCCGTCGTGATAAGCCGGGCAGCCGCTGGGAAACAAGTGACCCCGCGCGCGCGCAGGGGAACCTGATCGAACGCGATCTCCTGATGGGCGAACATATCCGGCACAACGCGGAACGCCGCGGCCTTACGGTCTATCTCATCGACGGCAGTATCGACCTCGACGGCATGGTCGAGCGTGTCGACGCCTACTTCGCGCCGTGGCTGCACTGAACAGGATTTCTCGCGTAGAGACGCAGAGACTTCCTCGTCTTGATCTCTGCGTCTCTCGCGAGCGGAAACTTTAGCTGTCGGTACGGTAGAGCAGAAGGGGTTGCAGGTTCCAGTGGGCGAGGAGTTCGGAGAGGAGGTTGCGCAGTTCCTGGTTGCTGAGCGTCTCCGGCACCGGTCGGACACCAGCAAAGGGTGTGCCGGCGAAGCGCTCCTTATTGGCGCTGGAACGCGCGTCATTGCGCCAGCCGACCATGTTGATCTGCGCGAAGACTTCTTCACCGTCGGTGATGAAATAGAGGCCGTAGGCGGGATCGAGCATGATGCCAAAGTAGCCGCCGAATTCGACGTTGTCCAGCAGGACCGGATAGCCCGGATCGCTGCGGGTCTTGTATTCGTCGACGACCGCCTGGAGCATCGGGAGCATTCGATCCCGCAGGCGTCCCAGCATCGCAATGCTGTTCGCCGCACTCGTGCTCGCTGATTCCGCGCTCATTCGCCTTCTCTTTCCAGCATGTTAGTCATCGTTCGCCAGTCGCACCTGCTCGGTCGCGCTCGGAGCCGGTCGCCCGCCCTTGGAGCGGGTCGGAAGACCAAAGAGCCGAAAGCCGAGACCGACGGCCGGCCCGGTCAGGAGCACCATGATAATCGTGCCGACTCCAAAGCTCCCGCCGAGGAAGATTCCAGCCACGATCACGACGAACTCGATCATCCAGCGATTAATGTGCACCGGCAGTCCGGTGATTTCCGTTAGCGCCAGCATGAACGAGTCACGCGGACCGGCGCCCAACCCGCTACTAATATACATGCCCGATGCGACACCGATCACCGCGATCGCACCGATCAACATCACGATGCGGAGTGGATACGCCTCCGCTTTAACGATCACGCCTGACCAGAGAAGGAGGTCGGTAAAAACACCGACCAGAATCATGTTCAGCACCGTGCCGATACCTGGCCGGATGCCGACGAACCAGCTGATCGCAAGCATCAAGAGGCCGGTCAGTTCGGAGGCTTCACCGATTGTCAGCGGCGAATGCTTTGAGAAGCCGTCGTGAAACACGGTCCAGGAACTGGCGCCGAGGTTGCATTGCAGGCTGAGGACGATCGAAACGGCGAAGAAGAAGAGTCCAACGACCAGAATGGTGAGCCGCTTCAGGAGATTGGCCCAGACGGCGGAGTCCCAGTTATGCATGTCGCGCAGCCGAAAATCGGCCTGCACGTTCATCGTTCTCGCTCTCGGCGATTTCACCCGGTTGTCCTGTTCTCCTGCCCTCTGCGTCCCATCCTGCGGCACTATACCACGCGAACGGGTTGTTTCTCGCGCAGAGAGCGCAGAGATGTCTGCGTTACGAACTCTGTGTCCTCTTCGTCTCTGCGCGGGATCTTGATCTAATGGCGGGTGGAGAAGGGCTGGCTGGGCTGTTCGATGCGGTCGGTCGTCGGCTTGACCAGGTAGTGGATCGTGATGGCCCCGACTGTGATCTGATCGCCATCGCGCAGAATCGCCGAACGGACCGGACTGCCGTTGATGCGCGTGCCATTCCGGCTTTCGCGATCGACCAATTCGTGCCGCCCATCGGGTCGCTGGGTGATCTCGGCGTGATAGGCGGAAACAGTTGGGTGGTCAAGCACCACATCGTTATTCGGATAACGCCCGATGCGGATACGTTGTTGGCTGAGCGGCACGCTCTTACCGGCCACGATCAGGCGTGGCGTTGAATCGCTACCGGGCTGGAGAAACTGGAACTGCACCACCTTGGCCCAGAAATTGGACATCAGGTCGATAACATCGGGAGCCAGGAGCGCGACCGGTGCCGCCAGAACCCAGAAGAACGCGGCGCCGGAGACGTAGCCGATCGGGTCGACCTCGTTCATCAGCGCACGCCGATAGAGCCAGACAAGCTCGCCGGCCCACACGATGACACTCAGTAAGATCACGATGGTCAGTCCGCTCATCACCGCCCCCCTTCCTACCGGTGAACGCAGTATACGCCAAGCACCGCCGCTCTCGCTCCTCCGGTCCGCCTTGGGCCGAGCATATCCACCCCACCCCTCGGTATGCTTAGCCGAGTCGGTTTGCCCGGGCGTTCGGCCTGGTACCTGAATGGAGGACCGCCATGAACGACGATGCCGGCATCGATGTGCTTGCCGAAGTCCTGCGCGAACGCATGGAATCGGTGAAATATATTATCGACGAGTGGAGCGTCCCCGGCGCGGATGCCGTCAACTACGCGCAAATCAAGGATCTGATCTGGCAGATCGCCGCGCCGCTCGGTATCTCGCTGCTTGGCTTCAGCCTGGTCGAAGACGCGCGTCAGGGCGATCCGGGCAACGTCGACCTGCAAGAAGCGCAGGCACTCTTCGGCCGGGTTGGCGAGGAGATGGGCTCGCGACTCGAGCAGTTCCTCGATCTCGCCACGCTGCTCGGCGGGTAGCCGGACAACGATCCTCACTCGTCCTCGTCACCACGATCGACCAGCACGCGAATCGATGTGATAACACCGTTATCGTTGGCGACGGTCGCTTCCAGGCGCTGTAAGGTCTGACTGAAGTCACGGCCGACACGCGCTCCTCGCTCGTAATACGGACTCTTCACCGAGTTTTCCCAGGCGTCCGCCAGGGCGATCAGGAGCGTACGCGCATGCACCGGCATAAGCTCGTTCACGATCATCGCGAGTGTCGCGCGGGTGGCCTCTTCTGCCTTCGGGTGACTCACGAAGACGACCGACAGACCGAAGACCGAGGGAACACCGATATCGGCCGGCACCCGATCAACCAGGAGCCGGAGCAGGTCGTTCTGTGCCGATTGAATGATCTCCCAGAAGACCGGGGAATAGCGTAAAAAGGCGCGGCGATAGTCGGCTTCGGCGGCCGGTCCGGCGAAACAGTGTGCCCATTGCCGGGCGCGTTCATCGCGCAGCTCCGCAGTGGTGGGTTCTTGTGTGGGCCGCTCGGGGCGCGACCGGCCGAATATCGGCACAGGTGACGTCCTGCTCTTACCAGTTCGCGCCGGCGTGTGCCGAGTGCGCGATCACCTATCTATCAGCCCGATAACAATAGCAGACCGTTCACCGCTTTGCTGCCGTGCGCGGTCGTTCAGGCGGGCTCTTCGATCAGCGACGGGTTGTCATTCTGGATGCTCCGGCTGATCCAATACGCCCCGAACACCAGCGGCACGATCATGATCAGTCCGACGATCAACGGGGTTTCCGGCTTGATCTCGTAGAGCCAGCCGGCCGCGAAGGGCGCGAAGGCGTAACCGGCGCCACCCATGATCTCACCAAGGGCGAACGCGCGTCCCCGGAAGCGATCAGTGGCAATATCGCCCAGCGCCGCCGCGAACAGCGACCAGGCGACGGTATAGCCGCCCCGCAGCATATAGGCGACGACGAAGAAGACCATCGACTGCCCGGCGATGAGCAGCGCCAGCGTCCCGCCGACCGCCGCGATCGACAATCCGATCGCCAGCAGCGGCTGATCGAACGGACGCACCCGGCTGATCACCACGAAGAGCGCGATGCTGCCGGCCGCCGAAATCGAGCCGAGCACGCCGATCGTGCCGGTGCCGATGCCGTGGACATCCTGCAAGAAGTTCGGCGTCAGCGTCACGCCGAGCGTCAGCGCGAAGAGCGTCGCCAGCTCGAGCAAGCAGATCAACAAGATCGGCCGCTGACCCAGGGTGTTGCGATAGGTGATCGGCGGTCCCTCATGTCGCAGCACCGCCCGTGGGGTGATGCGTGAATAGAAGCCGACGGCGATGAGGGTCAGCCCACCGGCCACGGCAAAGATGGCGCGCAGACTGAGCTGATCGGCCACCAGCCCACCCAGCGCGGGCGTGACGAGCAAGGCGATGGCCGGCCCGACGGTATAGATCAGCGTGAAGGCGCGCGTACGCTGGCGCCCCGGTCCGGCGGCTTCGGCGATCGTGCTGGAGATCGTGGGAAAGGCGATATTGCCGAGTGCCATGATGATGGCCATCGGGATAAGCTGCCACCAGCTCTGCGCGACGCCATAGAGGAACATGCTCGTCGCGGTGAGTGAGCGCGCGCCGACGATCATCATGCGTGGCGGCACATGATCGGAGGCAACTCCGCTCGGCATCAGAGCGAAGAGCCGCAAGATGCCTGACAGCCCGATGACGATGCCAATCTGGGCCGGATTCGCCCCGAGCGCGGCGATATAGAGCGGCCAGAGCGTCTGATAGACGCCGAAGGCGCCCTCGTTCAACGACATGCCGAGGAAGATCCGCGTATTGTCGTGACTGAGCCCCAAAGAGGGTCGCTTCACGCCCCGCGCCCCCGCACGCGCACCCCCGCACGCCTACAATAGCGCGCTAGTATAGCGGGTTGATAGGCGGATTGCGCTGGTTTTTGGGTGGAGGATTTGTACTTGGGGACGAAGGTCGTGTGCCGATGGACGTGTGCTCGCCCGACGTCAGCCCGGCGCTAAACCGCCGGTCTGAGGGGACGAAACCCACTGAAGGGGTT
>CALAGB010000569.1 GCA_937891245.1 uncultured Thermomicrobiales bacterium
GTCGTTCCCATTCGTCAGAGTAGTAACGAACGACGTTCGTTCGCGAACGATGAATGCGAAAAGGAGTGCAGGATGACGACTGGCGCGCGGACGATTCTCTTTTCGGTCACCGATCTGGAACAGGCGAAGAAGTTCTACCGCACCTTGCTTGGCGCCGACCCGGCCCAGGACAGCCCCTATTACGTCGGCTTCGAAGTCGCGGGCCAGCAAATCGGCCTCGTGCCGAGTGGCAAGGGCGGCGGCGCGACCCCCTACTGGCACGTCAACGATATCGAAGCGCGCTTCGCGGCGCTGATCGCGGCGGGCGGCGAGGAAGTCGAAGGGATTCACGATGTCGGCGGCGGCCGGCGCGTCGCCTCCGTCAAAGACGCCGACGGCAACACCGTTGGGATTCTGCAGGACCCGGCGTAGGGCGAGCGGACAGCCCTCACCCCCCGGCCCCTCTCCCAATTCTGGGAGAGGGGTGTCTTGGTGTGCGCGGGTACGTGTTCCTGGATACCGATGCGGAGGCTAACAAATGGAGCGCGACCGCAGTCGCGCATCTGCTCCCCTCTCCCGCGCGGCGCGGGAGAGGGGCTGGGGGTGAGGGCTGTCGTTCACCCCATCGCCAAATCCCACCGCTCCCCAGCTTCTTCCACCAGCACATCAACATCCTCGGCCAGCACATAGCGCTGCTCGACGAGCGCTTCGGCGGCGGCACGAACCTGGGCGAGATAGGCGTCGCGGCTCGGGTAACGCTCTTCGAGCGAGGGGCGCGGATCGCCGATCGCCTCGCGTTCGGCTCGGGTGCGCGCGAAGAAGTGGGTGATTCCCTGCATCTTCATAATCTGCCCCACACCGCCCGTTTCCGGCGCCCGCGTGTTCCAGCCGGTGAAAGTGCCGAGCGGCACGCTGATGCCCGGCAGCGGGATACCGCCCGTCTCGTTGCCGTCGGCATCGACGTTCGAGACGTAGGCCGGATAGGCCTCGCCAAGCACGGCCGGGTAGCGACCGATCCCCTGCTCCTGTTCCGGGCCAAGATCGAGCGTACGAATTTTCGGCAGCA
The DNA here is from genome assembly GCA_937891245.1 of uncultured Thermomicrobiales bacterium. Taxonomy (GTDB): domain Bacteria; phylum Chloroflexota; class Chloroflexia; order Thermomicrobiales; family Thermomicrobiaceae; genus CALAGB01. The sequence continues at coordinate 1,046 of CALAGB010000569.1, forward strand.
GAGCGGGGTCGGGCAGCGTCAGACCAGGGAACGCACGGAAGGCGTCGATCACGTCGCTGTTCTTGACGGCCGTGCCGTCGGCCAATCGCGGGAAGCGGCTCGACGGCGGCTCGACACCCTCGCTCACCCAGCGATCGAGATTGAACAATGCGGCACGCAAGAGCGGCTGATAGGCCATGACGTTGAAATCGTGCGCGCCGCGATCGCCTTCGTCCGGACTCAACCGCGCCGGTGGCAACGAGCCGGGGCCATGCTGCGTGCTGGCGAAGAGATAGATGCGGCTTTCCGGCTCCGGTTCGAGGTCATACCGTCCGGCCGGGTCGGTGTGCAGCAGTGAGCCGTCACCACGCCAGTACTCGGCGGCGCTGTTCGTGTAGAAAATCTTGGGTGTGCCACCACGCGACCGCTGGCGCGAGAGGAGGCCATCGGTCCCGGCGTCGAACGGATCGGTCGTCTCGCGATCGGCGAAGGGGAAACGATGGCCGAAGCTCGGCGTCGGCTGGACCGATGGTTGGGCAAAGCGATGGTTGAACTCGCCGCGTCGCGCTCCGGCGACGTGTGGATTGAGCCCATCGAACGCCATCCGTCCCTGCTCATCCAGGTTCAGACCGAGCGAGATGAAATGCCGGATCATGCGCCCGGTCTGCGAGATGCCGAAGCCGTAGACCCGGTCGATCGCGCCCGCCAGCGGATTATTCACGCCCTGGTCGTAGCGTAGGAACGAGGCGATGTCGCGGAAGGCGAGCAAGCCCGTGCCGACAACCGGAGCGCCCTCCGTCGTGTAGATCACCGAGTAGATACGACCCGGCTCGAAGCCGGCTTCGAGATAGATATGTTCGTCGCTCGGCAGAACCTTGCCATCGACCTCGCGGGCGAAGCGCCAGGCAGTGCGCGGCAGCGTCTCGCTCGGCCCATCCGGCTTATCGCGTACCAGCAGCCGTGCGGTCGGATCGTTCAGATCGGCCACGCGATAGGGTCGATGCTGCCGGTTGGCAAGCAAGCGCGTGCGTTCCGGCACGTTCGGATAGATCTCGACCATCACCTCGCCACGAATGGGCCGGCCGTCGCGCAGCGCCTCGGGTGCTTCCAGGCCCATCATGATGTCGCTGCGATAGACATCCCACTACCAGCCGATCCAGGCAACAGCGACGCCATGACGCATCAGCCAGCCGTCACCCACCGGGATCTCGGCCGACGGCGGTTCCGGAGCGGCACGATTCACGTAGCGCGGCAGCAGCTTACGCCCACGATTCGGCAACTCAACGATCAGTCGCCGGCTGCCCTTCGTCGGATCGGTCGGTCGCAGGAGGCAGAAATCTCCGCGAAAGCGCACCAGTCCGTCCGCATCACGCGGCGCCAGCTCCAGGTCGACGATCCCGGCATTCGCCGCGTTTTCCGGAGAGACCCCATACGTCACCAGTCCGTCGATGCGCTCATACGCTCCCGCGTCGCCAAACGCCGCGCCATCGGCATACGGTGTCCGCCGCCTAATCTCCAACCCGAGCACCGCCATCGCGTCCTCCCTGCCTGATTCATTGCATCCGGTGTCTGAAGGACATGATAGCGCGGATGGGAGCGAAGCGGCTCTCACTCTCGGCTGGCCCCTCCGCCTATCCTCCCGGCGTTGGGATCGGCGCATCCGACCCGAGGGTGACGACGACGTCGTAGCCGGTCGCATCTTGCGGGTCGCCTTCCTTGACCGCCGAGGAGGAGATGCCGAGGATGTTGGCGATCCGGCTGGCGGTCGCCAGATTGCCGCTGTAGTCGACAATCTCGGTCGCGGCGCGGTTGCTCGTCGCCTGGGCCACGGTGATACTGGTGAAGCCTTGCGCGGTCAGCATATCGGAGGAGTTGGAAGCGAGCCGGTTCACCTGTGTCGCGTTCTGCACCAGGATCGAGGCGGCAAGATTAGGAGCGGAAGGCGTCGGCGTCTGGCCGGTGGAACCGCCGTCCGCGGTCGTGCCACCCAGTGCCTGATCCATGATGGCGCGGGCCGCATTCCAATCGGGAATCAGGTAATAGCCCGCATCGGTCGACGATTCAGTCAGGGCCGGCAGCAGGCTGTATGACTTGATATTGCCCGAATCGATCTGCGTCGCCAGCTTGGCGAGGCTGAGCGTTTGCGAGAGCGACAGGTCCGTGCGGACGGTATCGCCGAGTTCGCCGATCAAATCGTTCGCTTTCGTGAGCAGCCCAAGATCGGCTCCCTGCTGGCGCAACGCCTTCAGCACCTGTTGCTGGCGATCGCCACGAGCGAAGTCATTGTCATCGTGGCGGGTGCGGGCGTATTGCAGCGCCGTCTTGCCGTCCATATGCTGCAGGCCCGTCTGGAAGAGGATGCGTGTGTAGTTGTTGAGTTCGCCCGGATATTCGTCGTCCTTGATCGGCGCGGCCACATCGAGTGTGACACCGCCGAGCGTGTTCACGATCGCCTGGAAGCCGGTGAAGTTCACTTCCGCGTAATAGTTGATCTTAATCTTGAAGTTGTACTCGACGGTCGCCTTGGCCAACCCTGGCCCGGTGATCTCCTCCTCCGAGCCAACGGGATAGGCGGCGTTGATCTTGTCGTCGCCATGGCCGGGTATTGTGACGAGCAGATCGCGCGGCACCGAAACCATACTGACCGTCTTCGCCACCGGATCGATCGATACGATGATCATCGTATCGGAGCGCGGGATAACACCATCCTGCCGGTCATCGACGCCGAGCAGCAGAATATTGACCCGGTCCTTGCCGTTCCAATTCTGGATCGCATCGCCTTCGTCCTTCTGATCGCCGGATTGGATCTGAATTTCCGGGGTACCCTGCGCGTTCTGCACGATGACATAGCGCGGCGGTGGTGTGACGAAGATCTTGTTGGCGGCCTGATGCGCCTTCCAGATGACTGGCCCCAGAACGACCGCGGCGACGAGCAACAAGACGAGCGGTATGCCGACAAAAGCGAGCTGCTTACCGCTCCAGCGTCGATTAGCGGAGGCTGGTGGGAGCGGAGGACGCCTGACCGGCTGGGGAATCGCGATATGCCCGGCTGGATTGGCCGCCTGAACGGTGGCGCCGACCGGCGGGATGCCCCGGCGCGCATTTCGGACCTCGTCTGCGTTCAGCCGCTTCCCCCGTGTGTACTGCGGATGCGACTGAATCCGACGTGGTTTACGATGCATGGTCTCTACTTTCCCGGGGTCGCCGGAAACGGCAACACCCCTCAGGATCGCGCTCGTCGGACTGGCACGACGGCGGATTATACCATCAGGTCGCGCGACCACCGGTGCGTGCTTGACGCAGGCAAGCACGCACCGCATACTGCACGTTCAGCATGGCGACCGCGTACCCACTACAACAACGCCTGAGCCACCGAAAATGTCACGCCGATTATGGGGAGTCGTTCGATGATACTGGCAGACCGTGAGATCATGCAGGCGCTGGAAGATGGCCGGATCAAGATTTCACCCGCGCCGAACCTCGCTGAACAGCTCGGCTCCTGCTCGATCGACTTCCGTCTCGGCCACACCTTCATGGTCTTCGAGCATTCGCATTTCTCTTACATCGACCCGCTGCATCCGCAATCGATCGGCGAAGCGATGCGTACGATTGAGGTCAAAGACGGCGAAGCGTTCATCATGCAGGCCGGCGACTTCGCGCTCGCCTCGACCATCGAATCGCTCGAACTACCGGATGATCTCCTCGGTCGTCTGGAAGGGCGGAGCAGCATCGCCCGCCTTGGCATCACGGTTCACAGTACGGCAGCCGTCTTCGAGCCAGGTTGGATCGGCACCGCGACGATGGAACTGTCGAACCTCGGCCGGATGGCGGTGGCACTCTACCCCGGCATGCGCATCTGCTCCTTCACCTTCGAGCAGCTCACCTCCAGCGTCCTGACCCCCTACCGCAAGAAGGTCAACAACAAGTACGCCGGCCAGGTTAACCCCCGCGCCAGCGGCCTCTCGGAAGAGATGAGCGAGAGGAAGGGGGAGTAACTGCCCTATTTCTTCGCCGGAGTCGACGCAATGCCTGCCTCACGGTCCTCGAAGCGCGCCAGGATGAAGAGGAGCGAGGAGAGGCGGTTGAGGTAGGCAAGCAGATCGGGGTTGTCGATCTCGCCATCATGGGTCAGGCGCACCGCGAGGCGTTCGGCCCGGCGCACGACGGTACGGGCGACATCGAGCGCGCCGCCCGGTACGGTATCGCCGGGCAGAATGAAGTGCGGCGGTAGTTCGACTTCGGCGGCGAGCTTATCGGTTTCCGCCTCGATCCGTTTCACGTGCTCGTCGGTGATGTGATAGCGCTTTTGCTGCATATCGGGCGCGAAGGCGAGTTCCGCCATCATCAGATAGAGATCGCGCTGGACATCGACCAGAATGGCGCGGGTTCGCTCGCTGCCGGCCATGGCACGCGCCAGTCCGATGAACGAGGTCGCCTCATCCAACGTGCCGAACGTTTCCGGCCGGGGATGGTATTTCGCGACCCGATCGCCAAGTAGATCGGTGTAGCCTTCGTCGCCTTTGCGCGTATAGAACGTGGACATGGTCACCTCCGCGAACTGAGAAGACTCGCATTTCACGTGTCGCCGGTACGACCGTCGCCCAATCATACCGGGCGAAGTGCCGACCAGAGGGAACGAATGAGGACATTTCACCCTCTGCTGCCGATCAGCGAGGAGCGTCGCAATCAAGGATCGATCGCGATGTTCTCGACCGTGCGCAGCAATCGCCGCGGCCATGTGCGCGCATGGTAGGATGCAAGAAGGCTCGGCACCTTAACAACTGACATCAATCACGTCTTCGGTCTATTGTATTAAGGAGACCGTAGATGGCTAACGAAGTTGCTCTCTTCGTAGACTTGGAAAACGTTGTCTACTCACTTTGGAATACGTACATGCAGGAGCCGAATCCGCGGCAATGGATGGAGAAGGCCCTGTGCTATGGGCCGGTTACGTTCGCGCGCGCCTTTGGAGATTTTAGTCAAGATCGCATGGCCAAAATTCGGCCACGTCTGGATATCGCCGGCATCGATGCCTATTCCTGTCCAGCCAAGGTACGCGAGAGTGGAACCCAGAGCACCGTCGATATCAATGTTGCCGTCGATCTCTTCGAGGTCGCCATGGACCGGCCCGAAGTCGGGACCTTCATGTTGATGGCGGGCGACCGCGACTACATCAGGATCATTACCCGCATACGCAATCGCTGGAACAAGAAGATCGTCCTTTCGGGCGTTCCGGGGTCCGTCAGCCACGATCTGGCGGAGGCAGCGGATATTCTCGATCCCATTGAGATAAGTAACGCGCCGATCGACGAGTGCGAGCTGGTGCGAATCATTCGTCGCTACGAACAGAGCCTGGTCGGTGATTTTCAACCGACCTTCAAGCGCATCCAAACCTATGTGATGCATCCCAATAATGCGCATATCATCGATCCCGCCATCGTCCAGCGCGTGCTCTCCGATTTCGTCGATCGGGGCGTTCTCGTTCAAGAAGTAGTTCAGCTCGCGAACGGGGACGAACTCAAGGCGACGCGACTCAACTGGGATGAGCCGCTCGTACAGCAAGCCCTTACATAATCAGCCCCGCGTATCGCTGACGTGATTGGTGTCAGATGTCGGGTCGTGCTCCAACGGCCCGCCCGCTCACCACGACGCCGCCGCCATCGCCCTTACCTGGACCCATTCGCATCGCCGCACTAATGGGTGTGCGTGTGGCTTTCCTGGTAGTGCCGGGCGAGCAGGTCGGCACCGAAATCGTTGAGCGGATCGCGCCAGACGGTGTGAATATGGTTCGCGTTGTTCTGCGTGTTGTCGTATTCGACCAGGAAGCGCGGGCCTTGCAGCCGGTAGTAATGCGGTTGACGCCGCTCGAAGCCGCCGGCCCAGGCGAAATGCACCTGGCTCAGCCCTTCGCCGCCGTACATGGCGCGCTCGATCTCAGCGATCTCGTCCGGCATCCGCGCGATGTACTCCTGAATCAACGCGTCAAGCACTTGCCGCTGCGAGGCGTTCATGGCGGTTGCGGGAATGCCTTTCGGTGTACTCGTATAGCGAATCGCCTGTTGCTGCTCGTCGGTGAAACCAAGCTCGCGCCACTGCTTTTCGACCGACGCCTGCTCATCGGACGTCATCTCCCAGCCGAAGAGAAGGGGCGTCGGCAACGGCAGGGCGTCTTCGATGATGCGGGGACGATTGGCGGTCACGATATCGGGCGGTGCGACCGGCGCGATGACGGCGCCGCTGCGCTGGTCGGCGGAAAGCTCGTGCAGCAGCTGGCGGGCCAGATCCTCGACCCCTGCCAGCGGGCGGAGCGAGCTGACCGTGCCGAGGGGCGATTCTGCCGGATTGGTGCCGAAGAAGGTCGGCGTCGGCGCGATGATCCGACCATCGGCGATGGCGTAGTTGATCGAGATATGATGCCCTTCGAAGCGCCAGCCCCAGAAGCCCTGGTCACGCGGCTCGCCGAAGATACTGACGTAGAACATCTGCGGATCGCGGCCATAATTCCCGGCGATACGTTCCGGCGTCACGCCGCGGGTCGTCTGGAAGTTCCAGCCTTCGACGGCATCGAGCGTGTTTTCCAGCCCCATGATCGTCGCGGCGGTGAAATAGGCTGAGCGACTGACGCCGGAGGCGAGCAACTGGTGCGCCAGACGCTGTTGTGGACGGTCCATTTCGGCCAGCGGCAAACCCATGCGTCGAATGGGCGTGTAGAACCAGCGCGAGCGTTCGGCCGAATCATCGAAGTCGAGCAGCGCTTTGGCGCGCTGGTTGGGCGAGAGCGCAGCGAGGAAGCGGGTCGCCGCCTCGCCCATCTTCTCGACGAGGGAGCGTGCGTCGATCCCGGTCTCCGTGGCCATCCGGGCCTCCTTTGCCTGTGAACGTTGGTAAGCTCAGGTCTTGTACCATTCTAACCGGAACCTGTTACAGTGAAGACCGTAACGTCGATAGTCCAACGCTTTTCGCAAGAGCCGAGCCGCATGACCACCGAACAACCGCCAACCAAATCGATCGGCCGCCTGAGCGATAACGAACTCTTCAACACCGATCACCGTCCCTGGCCGATCCCGACCAGCCGCTGGCGCATGTTCCAGTCGTGGCGTGACCTTCTCTTCGCCCACTGGCCGGTCGATCCGGCAGCGCTGGCGCATCTGATGCCGGGCGGGTTGGAAGTCGAGACGTTCGACGGACAGGCCTGGGTCACGATCGCCCCATTTCGCATGGCGGGCGTCGCGCTGCGTCCATCCCCAGCGTTGCCCGGTCTCGCGACCTTCCCCGAACTGAACACGCGCACCTATGTCAGTCTCGACAACAAACGGGGCGTCTACTTCTTCAGCCTGGATGCCGGCAATCGCGTCGCGGTCGAAGTCGCCCGCGCCTGGTATCACCTGCCCTACGTGCTGTCGCGCATGTCGATCCGCCCGATCGATGAGTCGATTCACTACGAAAGCGTGCGCACCGACCGGCGTGGCAACCCGGCCGAACTGCGCTGCTGGTATCGCCCGACCGGACCGGTCTACCGCAGCGAAGCGGGCAGCCTCGACGAATGGCTGACTGAGCGCTACTGCCTCTATGCCGCCGACCGGCGCGACCGCATCTATCGCGCCGAGATCACGCACCAACCATGGCCGTTGCAGCCGGCCGAAGCGAGCTTCACCACCAACACAATGCTCGCCGCCCACGGCATCGAACTCCCCGATGTACCGCCGCTCCTCCACTTCGCCCGCCGCCTCGACGTCCGCGCCTGGCAGCCGGTGCGAATTGGGTGACGAAATTCCTCGCGCGGAGATACTCTATCTGTCATTCTGAGCCGCAGCGAAGAATCTCTTCCCCGTTGCCCAGATGTGATATTTGGGGACGAAGAGGAGATCCTTCACTGCGGTACAGGATGACAAGGGGGCGTCTCTGCGTCTCTGCACGAGAAATCCTCTTCGTCTCGCCCCTACCGCTGGCCGAACGCGATCAGCAGATGTTCGAGCAGGAAGCAGATGGCGAAGCCGCTGATCGGGCTGATCGCCCAGCCTTTGACGATCCCGAGGAGTGTTGCCTTCTGCACTGTTTCGCGACCACGAGCCAGACCGGTGCCGGCCATGGCGCCCACCAGCGCCTGATTCATCGACGTGAAGAGCCCCTGGGTGACGGCCAGCAGGACGACCAGCGCCTGCACGAATTGCGCCGCGCTCGCCATCGAGAGATCGACCTTGACGATGTCGAACGCCACGCGGTTGAGAATGCGCTGCCCCCAGGTGAGCGCACCCACCGCCATCGCGATTCCGCCCAGCAGTCCGGCAATCAACAGGCTTGTCAAGTTAATCGATGACCAAACCCCGATGGCGTTCGACACATCATTGGCGCCCAACACGAACGAGGCGCCCAGGCCAACCAGCACGAGCAGGATGGGAAGCGATGACCAGCGTTGCTCGCTCACTGATTCCGTCGCGCTCGGGACGACGAGATCGAGCAGTTTCGTCATGGCGAACCCGAGCAGCATCGCGACCGGCGGCGCCAGCACCCAGAGCACGGCCAGATGCCAGACCGTCGTCCAGTTCACACCCACACCGGCGGCGACGGCCGTGCCGACGATGCAGAAGATGAGGATCTGTATGGTTGAGGTCGGGACTTTAGCGTAGGTGTAAACGGTGGTGAGGAAGAAGGCGCCAATCTCGATTACGATCAGCATCGGCGTTGTCACATGATTGGCATCGACAATGTGCAGCCCGACCGTCTGTTGCACCCCATGGCTGGCGAACGTCGCCCCGATGATCGTCATGATCGAAAGCAGAATCAGCGCGGGCCACATGCGGATCGACTTCGAGGCGTATGGCATGCCCATGACCGCGCCGGTGTAGTGCGCGCCCATACTCCAGGCGAAGGCCAGGCTCAGCCCCACCAGGATCACGGTCGATGAGCTCATATCACGCTCCCGCCAGCGTGGCCGGATCGTCAGGCATACCCGGCCACTTCAGTCTTTCGTTGTCACTCCGGGGAGCATAACGCCGTTCAAAACCGCGTACAAGCGCAATCCCGCACTTAGTTAATCTGCTTCTCTTTCTTCTGCTTCGGTTCGTCGTTCTCCTGGCTCTTCGGGATGGCTGTGATCATGCCGTCGCTTTCGACCCAGGCTTCGGCAACGTCTTCGATACGGCGAATCCCTTGTTGGTGCAACTGTCCTTGAATCTCTTGTAGCGTTAGAAGTTCCTTGCGGGCGCTCTCCTTCAACACCTTACCGGCGCTGATCAGCAGCAAACGCTCGGGGCGGATGATCGGACGCAAGGTCTCTACATGAAAGGCAAGAAAGGACAACGCGTAGTCCCAACCGATAATCGTTATCGCCAGCATCAAGGCGTCGGGGACCGAGTTATACTCGCCGGCCATGCCGTTTTGCACTGCGTCGGCGATCAGCACGATCACTAGCACATCCGAGATCCCGACGCCGGCCGATTCGCGTTTCATGATGAAGCGCAGCGCGAAGAAGAGAAAGAGATAGACAATCGTGCCGCGCAGAAAGATTTCGAGCAGCGCGACATCGGGTACGACAAATTGCGACCATTGTTTCGGAATCAAGATCGCCAGCAACATGACGCGCTTCCCTTTCGCTCATCGCTCATTCGTGGGCCCCCTTTCCCCTGACCAGCACTACGCACGACCCGTACAAACACGCATGCACCACGCGATGCCGGTCTCGATTTCGCAAGCGGCGTGCTACACTCAGTCGCGCAGACCCGAGCCACCCGCCTTCCATTGACAGAGCGATGCGGATGGTCACAATCGACTCGCTCGCGGTCTGATGGGTAGAACTGAGGAGGCGGAGATGGTGGCAATCACCGAGAAGCAGGCACCCGACATCGCGGCGGCACGCGACCTCGAAGAGGCATTGGGCTGGCGGATCGCCGGTGAAGTGCGCTTCGATGAATACAGCCGCATGCTCTACAGCACCGATGCCAGCAACTATCAGATCGAACCGATCGGCGTCGTGCTGCCGCGCACCGTCGACGATGTTCGCGCCGCCATCGAGCTCGCCGCCAAACATAACGTACCGATCCTGCCGCGCGGCGGCGGTAGCAGCCTGGCCGGACAGACGGTCGGCCGCGCGCTCGTCATCGACACGTCGAAATACCTGAATCAGATTCTGGAAGTCGACCCTGCCTCCAAAACGGCGCGCGTACAGCCGGGCATCGTCCTGCAGCAACTCAACACCCGCCTGAAACGACACGGCCTGATGTTCGGGCCGGATCCGGCGAGCGCCGACCGTGCCACTATCGGCGGGG
>CALAGB010000570.1 GCA_937891245.1 uncultured Thermomicrobiales bacterium
CACGTCGATGAAGCGGGGGTCGCCGACGTAACGCTCGCGATCGGCGAACGAGGCATTGAGCGCTTCGAGAATCAGATGCAGCGCGTCAGCCGAGTTGTGCCCCATCGACGCGAGATCATAGCCGTTGAGAATTGCCAGCGTCTGCGTGATGACCGGCGCCTGGCACCACGGACCGCAGGTGTAGACTTGATGGCCGCGATAGTTCGTCATGACCGGCTCTTCGATCTCGACATGGAAGTTCTTTAGGTCGTCGAGCGTCAGAAATCCGCCCTGTTCGGCAAAGAAGCGCGCCGTCCGCTCGGCAATATCACCCGAGTAGAAGCGATCGCGCGCCGCCTGAATCCCCGCCTCACGCCCGAGGTGCTTCGCGCCCTCTTCGGCTTCACAGAGCATCCGTAAGAGGCCGCCAAGGTCCTTCTGCACGAAGCGCTCACCGACACGCGGTGCCGAGCCGCCCGGAAGGTAGATCTCGGCGCTGGACGGCCACTGTGCCATCACCGATGCCGCGGCTGCCATGTTCTCGCAGAAGAAGTTGTAGGCAGCGAACCCCTCTTCGGCGAGCGAAATCGCGGGTGCCGCGACGTCTGCGAAGCTCAGCGTGCCGAATTCTTTGAGCGCCATCGTCCAGGCATCGACCGCCGCCGGCATGACGCAACGATGCACTCCGGGCGGGATCTTGCCACCGCATTCGTTGATGAAATAGTCAGACGACGCGGCCGCCGGCCAGCTTCCAAGCCCGCTAATCGTCCGCACAACATCGCGTTCGCGATGGTAAAGGATGATCGGTGCCACGCCGCCGATGTTCGTCATGTCGGACTGCAGGACGTTGGTGCACAATCCGGCCGCGACCCCGGCGTCGATAGCGTTGCCACCCATTTCGAGGATGCGAATCGCGGCCATCGTCGCCAGCGGGTGCCCGGCCGCCGCCATGAAATGACGGCCGCTTACGGCCGGCCGATATGTCGTCGGTGGGGGAAAGCCTGCCATTCTCTTCTCCTTTGAAGTGCGTTCAGGCGAATCGGCCCGGATCGATCGGTGCCAACATTGGATCGATCTTCCCCGACGTGATGCTCCCGCCCAGCATCTCAGAGGTGCCGGGCGCCGTCAGATCGAATGCCAGGGCGCAGCCCATAATTCCACCCCCGATGATCACGATCTCAGCGGTCGACCCACTCGCAACCTGCTTCGCCATCGTTCCCTCGATACGCTGCCCGTCATACGTCTGTCTCCCCGCGATGCCGCTCAGAATACGGTCAGACGCCGGGGAGCGCAACGGCTTGGGGGAAAACGACACCGCGTCGCATACGAAAAACCATCTGCAGAATTGGATGACCTTTGGCAAGAAACGATCGTTTCAGCCGATTATCACTCGCCGCCCTCGGCCTGCCCGGGATCAATGCCCGGGCGGCGCACGGCGACGATACCTGGGATGTCGTTTCCAGGCATTGGTTTGATGACGATAATGTTTGGGTTCATGAACTACGATCGTTTGGCAGCGGTAAGGTACCGTCGACGCCCATCCACCCGATTGACAGTCCGCCATCTGCTCCCCTAGAATGGCGTGAGCTTTTCTCGATGATTCTGGTGGAATACTCGCCGAACTGGTCCGAACCGTGGGAATTTGATGACGCGCTGCGCCCTTCCCGTGTTTCCGTGTGCGGCTATGACGCGCTACGTTTGAGGCCGGTCTATGGAGACGACATCCTTCTTCAGCAGGCTCACATCCGACGAGCGTGCAACAATCCTGGGCCGCTTGACGCCGCGCCGCTTCCCGGTCGATTCGATCCTGCTGGCCGAGGGCGACGGCCCCAGCCTGATGTACGCCATTCTCGACGGCAGCGCCGATATCCTGATTCGCGACCGGAGCGGCAAGCTGCACCGGATCGCCAGCGTCGGCACGGGCGATACGGTCGGCGAGATGTCGCTGCTTACCGGTGATCCGATCTCGGCGACGGTGCGCGCCACCAGCGAGATTTCGGTCGCCGTCCTGACCGAGATCGAACTCCAACGTATCCTGGAGGACTATCCCGTCCTCTACCGCAATCTTGGCGCGCTCCTTTCCGAACGACTGGCGGAATCCAACCGGCGAACCCTGCGCGAACGGGCCGGAGTTGTCACGACGCTCGTCACCCAGCGCGCACCAGCGCTTCTCGGCTACGCGCTCGCCGGTAGCGTTGCCTGGCATACGCGGAAGCCAACCGCCTACGTCCGCGTCGCTTCCAGCGAACCGCCGGATCTGCTGGCCCGGCTCGGCAGGCGCATCGATTCGGGCGACGACCTGCAACCACCCGAGCGTCCGGGCAGCGGAGCGGCAGTTCTGCTCGCGTCGACGGAGCGTGCATTCGGGGCCGAGCAGCGCGCCCGAACGATTCAGCGGCTGCAGGAGATCTACGACCATGTCCTGATCGAACACGTCGACCACGCTCCACCGGAGGCGACCGGGCGGACGCTCCACCTCATCAGTCCGAGTGAAACGACCTCGCGCCTCACGACGGGCGAGCGTTGGAACACGATCCAGGCGTGGAATAACGCCGGACGGCAACATGGCGCCGATGCCGGCGGTGTGCTCCGTGTGCCCGAGATGACGACCGCCGATGCCGACGCGCTGGCCGGAGGCTGGTTGCCCTACACGACACCGGCCGGCGCCGCGCTCGGCTGGGCCGCGCGCGATCTGGCCAAGCTCAAAGTCGGGCTGGCGCTCGGAGCGGGGAGTATTCGCGGCTACGCGCACGTCGGCATCTTGCGGGTGCTCGAACGCATCGGCCTGCCGATCGACTGCCTGGCGGGCACCAGCATCGGCGCGGCGGTCGCCTCGACCTACGCGCTCGGCCATGGGCCTGATCGACTGGCCGAAGTGCTTGACGATGTCGGCAGCTCCGCTTTTCGCCTGACGTTGCCGCGCAGTTCGGTGCTTTCGATGTCCGGCGTACGCGATGGCGTGCAACGGATCGGCGGCAACGCTCGCTTCGAAGATCTGACGCGCCCGCTCGGGGTGGTGGCCGCCGATATCGTGACCGGCCGGGAAATCGTCTTCACGCGCGGTCTGCTCTGGCCGGCCGTGCTCGCCAGCATGGCGATCCCCGGCATCTATCCGTCGCAGCGCATCCGTGAGCATGTGCTAGTCGATGGCGGCGTGCTCAATCCGGTGCCGAGCAGCGTCGCGGCCGGCCTCGGGGCGGACATGGTTATCGCGGTAAAGCTCGCGACGCGCGACGACGCGGATCCGTTGGAGCTCGAATCGGGGATGATCGAAGGTAAGTCAATCTCGGTTGTGCAGGCGATCATGCGCTCGATCGAGATGATGCAAGGGAAGATCGTCACCAACACCGCCAACGCCGCCACCATCCTGATCGAACCAAATTTTGGGGAGTCCGGCGGTTGGGGACTCCGTTCGTTCAAACAGGGCCGGCGCCTTATCGATGCCGGCGAAGCGTCCGCGGAGGCAGCTCTACCGCGCCTCGAAGCGACGCTCCCCTGGTTGCGAGCGTAGCCAGATGACGACCCTCTCATCCAACAAGGGCCACCGAAGCACGGCAGATATTGACAGACGATTTCACGCATGTTACCCTGCTATAAGCGTCTTCTCGGGAAATAATCTAATAAGGGGGCTTCATGACTACTCAAGACGTAGAAGCTTTCGTTCATACCCTTCAAACGTTTCACGACACGCTCCCGACGACCCAGCAGGGCATGCTGGCGATGATTCTCGATACGGCGACGCGCACGCCCACGACGACGACCACCGGCACGACCACGACGGCCGATGTCACTGGTTACACCACGACCGGCACGACGTGGACGACCCTGACAAACTGGATTACATCCGCCACCACGACCACGACCACGACGACCACCTAGTCGAAGCGGTCTGGCTGCGGTATCTGATCGACCCGTGTGCGATCATGACGCCGTCACGTTTAGACCAGTCGCCGCGCGCCATGACGCGCATCGACGACTGGGAAAACGTGGCGGTGTTTGGTGTCGATTCGATGAAGTATGCTCTCCTCGTCGCTGGATCAGGTCATCACGTTTGGACGCACCATGCAAACCATCGTTGATCTCCTTCGTCAATCGGTCGATCGCTGGGGGCAGTTTCCCGCGCTCTCGATGTATGACACGCCGGGCAGCAGCCTCACCTATGCGGAGCTCTGGGACTACGCGCGTCGCGTTGCCACCTATCTGCATGATCAGGGCATCAGCAAGGGCGATCGGGTCGTGCTCTGGGGCGCCAACAGGCCGGATTGGGTTGCCGCCTTCTTCGGCATTCAGATGCTCGGCGCCATCGCCGTCCCGATGGATGTCCGCAGTCGCGAGGACCTGCTGGAGCGGATCAGCGAGCAGACGAATCCGAAACACCTCTTCCTGGGAGACGAGCAGCAGCGGAGCCTGACCAGCGACCACGGTCCGGTGACACGTTTCGAAGACGTGCGCGGGATCACCGACTCGCTGGAGCCGTTTGCGGTCGACCAGACCGCAGCCGATCCGGGTGACACGGCCGAGCTTGTCTTCACCTCCGGCACGCCCGGAAATCCGAAGGGCGTCATCCTCACCCAGCAAAACATCATCAGCAACGTCAAGATGGCGATGACGGCCGTCAATCCAACGCCGAAATACCGCTGCGTCTCGATCCTGCCGCTCAGCCATATGTACGAACAGACCGGTGGGCTGCTGACGGTGCTGGCCGGCGGCGCCTCGGTCACCTACCTCGCCACGCTCCGGCCGGACATCATTCTCAAGGCGATGACCGATGTGCAAGCGACGACGATGTTCTGCGTGCCACAGGTACTGGAGCTCTTTCAGCGCGGCATCGAGCGCGAGATTCGTCGTCAAGGTCGCGAAAAGATATTCAACCGGCTGCACGCGGCGGCGCTACGCCTGCCCTTCCGGGCGCGCCGGCCGTTCTTCCGTGCCATTCACCAGAAGATGGGCGGGTCGTTCGAGTTCTTCCTTTCGGGCGGTGCCTATCTCTATCCCGAAGTCGGGCGATGGTGGGAGGGCATCGGCGTCAAGGTGCTGCAAGGCTACGGTATGACCGAGGCCTCGCCGATTCTGACGTCCGCCACGCTCACCGACCGCGACGTGTCGTCGGTCGGCAAGCCGCTCCCCGGCATCGAGCTACGCTTTGCCGAGGACCACGAGATCCTGGTACGCGGTGCCAACATCTCGCCCGGCTACTGGAACGATCCGATCGCCACCAGTCTCGCCTTCACCGACGACTGGTACCATACCGGCGATCTCGGCTATCTCGACGAGAACGGGCGCCTCCACCTGCACGGCCGCAAGAAGAATATGATCGTGCTCGCCAACGGCATGAATATCTATCCCGAAGACGTTGAGCGTGTGTTGATGGCCGAGCCGGAGGTCAAGAACGCGGTCGTTCTCGGGCTCGACGCCGATCGGGATGTTGAAATTCACGCCGTACTGCTGCTCGATGGCGACAACGCTAATCCGGCCGAGATCATCAAACGGAGCAACCAGCAGTTGAACCCGCACCAGCGCATCCGCAACTACACGGTTTGGCCGGACGAAAACTTCCCGCTGACACCCTCATTGAAAGTTAAACGGATCGATGTAATCGAACGGCTCGCCGAGTTACGCGCACCAGCGGCATCGGCTGCCTCCGAATAGCCCCGCAGATGGAGAATGAGGAGAACCGATGACCGCGAATGATGGCGGCGCGATTGACCAGGCCAGCACCAGCGGCCTTCGCATCACGCTGGCCGGTGGGGAGGAACTGCAACTACCGCCGCACGACGAGTTCTATGCCCAGCTCATCACACGCAACGCCGGACTGGTCTCGGAGGCCGAGCAGC